>JAAURZ010000230.1 GCA_012031955.1 Bacteroidia bacterium | reverse complement strand
CTTAGTCACGACAGGAAATACTTTCGTCAATTCGCCCTGTGTGTGAACAAAGGCCAGTACCTCGTCGTAAGTAACGCCTTTGGCTGGCTTGCCGTCATACTTGCCAAACTGTGCCGCCGCATTTTCGGGTACTGCAATGGCAAGGCGCTTTGCACCGGCCTTGCACTTCAGCTTTTGTAATAGTGTCGACATAGTGCCTGCGTGTTATCAATCGAACCTGTTAACTTTAGAGCAGTAAATGCGCGAACAAGGTACTCAAACGCTGTGAACACTACTTATCGATTGTTGCTAATTGTATTTGTGTTTGGCGGTTGTCGCCAGGCAGCCGACACCCTGCAACCGTTGCAACCAACCCGCACGTTGAGGGCCGCATTCGTGGTCGTAGACGGCGTGTACAATTCCGAGCTGATGGCGCCGATGGATATACTCCAGCATACGCGCTTCCACACACAACATGCTATTGAAGTGTTCACGGTAGCGCCTGCACTCGATACCGTCACGACGTTTGAAGGTATGCGTATCATTCCCGACTACGCATTCGATAGCGACGAACTTCCGCCGATCGATATACTTGTAGTACCGAGCGCCGAGCACAGCATGGATACGGACCTTCACAACAAGGCGCTCATCGCATTCGTTGGCACCCGCGGGAAACAAGCACAGTTTACAATGTCGTTGTGCGACGGTGCGTTTGTGCTGGCGCAGGCCGGGTTGCTTTCCGGACGACTGTGCACCACGTTTCCATCGGATGTTGTGACAATGAGAGAGAAGTTTCCCGAACTTGACATACTTGAAGATTACAGTTTTGTACACGACGACAGAATGATCACCAGCGTAGGAGGTGCAAAGTCGTATGATGCAGCGCTGTATCTAACCGAAATCTTGTATGGACGTGCAGTCGCAAAGGGCGTTGCCGAAGGACTTGTTATCGAATGGAAGTTGCGCCAAATAAAATTCAAACTCGGTTCGCAGCCGAAAAATTTAGAGCTGTAAAACGCCGGGTGCCCTTGTTTTATTAGGGCTAAACGGTATCTTGCCAATCGAAATTTCGAGAAAGACCCCCCTTAAACCTGAACACACATCTTCAGTTCTCATGCAGGACTTGATCAAGCATCTTCCGGCCGTGATCTACGAATACACGATCCACCCCGATGGTGCCAAAGAATTTACATTCATAAGCGGAGCATCCGGACCAATACTTGGCCTTACACCAGAACAGGTGATGGCTGACGCAAGCCTGATGGATGCGCTCATTCATCCTGAAGACTACCCGAGCATGATCATGTCGTCCAAACTCAGCGAAGAGCAGGCTAAAGAATGGAACTGGCATGGCCGTATGGTGGTGAGAGGAACTGTAAGGTTCGTAGAGATACGCTCCAATCATGAGCGCATGCCGGACAATAAAATCATACGCCGCGGCCTTATTCAAGACGTGACCGAGCGCCGTGATCTTGCCAGGGAAACGGAGCTTCGCTACCAGTCGCTCGTAGAGCGGTTACCCATCGGCATACTTATTCACGTTCGTGGCCGCGTGGTGTTTGCCAACTCGCACGGCGTGCAAATACTCGCTGGCAGCGAGTCGAACAAGGTTGTGGGCAAAGACATGATCGACTTTGTTCATCCGGAACACCGGGCCCACATTTTCGATCGCATGAAAAAGGTGCTGATAGGCGAGGCCGCTCCGATGATCGAGCAAACCTATGTGCGGCTCGATGGCCGCCATATCAACGTGGAGGTGCTTGCTTTTCCATTCACCTACAAGGAGGAGCCGGCCATTCAGGTGATCTTCCGCGACATCACGGAAAGAAAGCTGGCGGAACAGCGCATGAAAAAGAGCGAAAACACTCTTTACACAGTTGTTTCAAAATGTGCCTATGGCCGTGGTGATGCTCGACGAGACGGGCAAAGTACAGCAGATAAACAAAGGCTTCAGAGAAACATTTGGCTATGAGCCCGAGGAATTGCAAGGCAGAAACCTGAACGACCTCATCGTGCCTGAGTCCCTTCGCAACGAAGGCATAGACCTCAACAATCTTGTGGCATCGAGCCGTGTGATAAGCGTGGAACAATAAGGCGTCACAAGAGCGGCAAGACTGTGAACGTGATACTTTACGGAATGCCGGTGATGCACAACCAGGAAACCATCGGCATCTTTGGCGTGTATGTCGACATCACCGACCGCATACGGGTGGAGGAAGAGTTGAAAACACGGAATGCCGAACTCGACAACTTTGTTTACAAAGTATCGCACGACCTGCGCGCGCCACTGTCTTCTATCCTCGGCCTGGTAAACCTGGCAAAACTCCCTGGCAACACAGACGATCCCGCCGAATACATCTCCATCATTGGCGACAAAGTAGAGCACCTCGACCATTTCATCGGCGACGTACTCAGCCATTCCAAGAACCTGAAAATGGACGTGACCACATCGAAGGTGGATATCAAGAAAATCATCGATCAGACATTTACCGACCTGAACTACCTGGACGGTGCGCGCAACATCAAGCAAACGCTCCGCATAGAAGGGATAGAATTCTATAGCGACCCGTGGCGCATCTCTGAAATATTCCGTAACCTGATTTCTAACGCCATCAAGTACCGCCGCCTCGACACGGAGCCTGAAATATCGGTGCGCATACAAGTCGACAATCTGCGAGCTGAGATAAGCTTTGCCGACAACGGCATCGGAATTGAGGAGAAGAACCTCACCCGCATATTCGAAATGTTTTACAGGGCCACCGAGCAATCCGACGGCTCGGGAATCGGGCTCTACATCGTAAAAAAATGCTGTCGAAAAACTCGGAGGTCAAATCTCTGTGGCCAGCCAGCCTGGACATGGAACCCGATTTACATTACTTTTGCCCAACCGGATCAACAATGTGTTGAACAAACCGGCTTCCGTTTTTCTTGAACAATAATCATGAAGATTCTAGAAGTGACAACGCCTCGGCAGGCCCGTGAATTTCTTTTGTTCCCTGTCAAGCTATACAAAGACTACCCGAACTGGATCCGTCCCCTGGACGCCGATATTGAAAGTGTTTTCGACGTTGCGAAGAACAAGGCCTTTAAACACGGCGCATGCGTCCGCTGGATATTGCAGAATGCTTCTGGCCAGACCATCGGCAGGGTTGCAGCTTTTGTAAACAACAAGACAGCGCACAAGGGCAATGAACAGCCCACCGGCGGCATTGGATTCTTTGAATGCATCGACGACCAGCGTGCGGCTTTTATGCTTTTTGATCAATGCAAAAGCTGGCTGCAGTCCAAAGGAATGGAGGCCATGGACGGCCCCATCAACTTCGGAAGCCGCGATCGCTGGTGGGGCCTGCTGCTCGAAGGATTTGACCGCGACCCTAACTATCAGTGCAACTACAACCCACCCTACTATCAGAAATTTTTTGAAGCGTACGGCTTTCAGGTTTACTTTTATCAGTTCACCTTTTATCGACGCATCATGGATCCGTTGTCGCCGCGTCTGTATCAAAAGGCGGCCATGACAGAAAAAGATCCTGACTATGAATTCAGACACATCAGAAAGGATGAAGTGGTCAAACTGCCGGAGTACATTTTCAAAGTATACAACCAGGCTTGGGCCAACCGGGCGGAAAACCCGGAGCTTACCATGTTGCAGGCGAAGCTCATCGTGAAGCAAATGAAGCCGATTATGGAAGTGCGCCTGCTTTACTTTGCCTTCTTCAAAGGTGAGCCTGTTGCATTCTTTCTATCTTTACCTGAGATCAACCAGGTATTCAAACATGTAAATGGAAAACTTAATTTGCTGGGCAAGCTTATATTTCTGTGGCACAGTCTCAGGCACACAAACCGCAAAGCATTTGGGGTGTTGTTTGGCGTGGTGCCCGAGCACCAGGCCAAAGGCCTCGACGGCGCACTGGTGCTGGCCGCAAAGTACGTACTGCAAGACACATACGACCTGTATGATGAATATGAAATGAACTGGATTGGCGACTTCAATCCAAAGATGATACGCGTGGTGGAGCAGGTAGGTGCCACCATGTGCAAACGCCACGCAACTTACCGGAAACTATTTGACGAAACCAAGCCGTTTAAGCGCGCGCGAATCTTAAATTAAGTGATGGAAGAAGTAGGAGAGGACGATTCAAAATCGGGATTTTTGCTGCGCAACCTTGTGCGGGGGCTGATATGGTTTGCTGCGATCATCACGGCTTTTATCTTGGCTGAAGACTATATTCAAGAGCACTTGCAGCCCTATATTGTGCAACTCAAAAACAGGCCACTCGTCCTTTATTCCATGTTCTTTGCCTCTGAGGTTGTATTCGGAATTCTGCCGCCCGAAGTATTCATGCTGTTGTGGTACAAGGCCCATGTGTCGCTGCCGATGTACATTTCCAGCCTGACCGTGCTCACCGTGCTGTCGTACGTGGCCGGCGTAATTGGATACTACATTGGCAAGAATTTTTCGAAGTCCCCTTTTTATTTACGTATTTATGAGAAGCACCTGTCGCAGTACGACCGCATGCTTAGGCGCTACGGTGGCTACCTGGTGTTTGTGGGGGCCGTTACGCCGGTGCCTTTTCGGCCACTTGCATGCTTGCTGGCTCGGTGAACCTTGACTTCCGGTCGTTTCTGCTCATTTGCATTTCGCGCATTCTGCGCTTCGTTGTGTATGGCTGGATGGTGTGGTCGTTTCCCAACTGGTTCTGAAATTTTTTTCGCTCAAACTCTTGTCTTAATTTGCGGTTTCTATGTAGGTGAACAACCTATCGCATCATGACAAAAACAACCGCAGTACTGCTCATCAACCTTGGCACCCCCGACAGCCCGTCGGTGGGGCACGTGCGCTCCTATCTTTCACAATTTCTCAACGACCCGCGTGTGATCGATATCCCGTGGCTGCTGCGCAAAATTCTTGTGAACCTCATCATCGTTCCGTTCAGAGCGCCCAAGTCGGCGAAGGTGTACAAAGAATTATGGACTGACAATGGATCGCCATTGCTGTACTACGGCGAAAAAGTGAAAACCCTGTTGCAGCACGAACTGCCAGACGGATATGAAGTACACCTGGCGATGCGCTACAAAAACCCTTCTATCCCGGACGTGTTGGAGCAGATACGGAAGAAGAATTACCATCGCATCATCGTGATGCCCATGTTTCCACAGTATGCATCTGCATC
>JAAURZ010000229.1 GCA_012031955.1 Bacteroidia bacterium | reverse complement strand
GGAGCTGCGGGCGTTCGTGCAGAGCAAGCTGCGGAAAGGCCGACGAGCAGCCGCCCAGGGACGGCGGCACCGAACCGAAGGCCGGCTCGGGGACAACGGTAGCCAACACATCGGCCCCGTTCCCCCGGCGGCTGCTGGTCATCAGCGTGAGCAAGTACCTCTACTGCAACACCCTGGCAGCCGACTCCCAGGCGGCCGGTGGGTCCACCCAGGACCAGGTGACGGCGGCGGCCAAGCGCTTCGAGACCGGCGACATCGATGAGGGAGACACGTTCAATACCGAGGACCTATAGGCATCATTCGTACTTCAACGTTTCCGCAGGGTTCACGAGCGCAGCTCGCACTGCGTGGTAACTTACTGTAGCCAGGGCTATAACAAGCCCGGCCAGCATACTCAGTATAAAAATATCCCAGCTCATGGTAATGCTGTACTTGAAGCTGCTCAGCCATAAAGACATCAGGTACCAGGCACACGGCGCAGCCAGCGAAAAGGCGATAAGCGCAAGCCACACGTACTGCCGGTTGAGCAACACAAATATGCTGCTCACCTCCGCGCCCATTACCTTGCGTATCCCTATTTCTTTGGTGCGGTTTACCACGTTGATACCTGCAAGACCGAAAAGACCAAGACAGGCAATGATAATCGCGAAGATGGTCGACAATCCCATGATCATCATCCAACGCTGGTACAACTCATACTGTCGCGCTACGTCATCGTCGACGAAAGAATAGTCGAACGGTTTGTCCGGGTACAACTCGAGCCATACTTTGCGAAGCTTTTCAATCTTACCCGGCAAGTCGCCTGGCGTAAACTTGACAAGCGCGTTGGAAAGGTAGCCAACATGCTCGGGGTCCATGGACAGGAACAGCGGCTCTATTTCGCGTTCCAAAGAAAGAAAATTGTAGTCCTTCACCACGCCGATCACTCTTGAACCCGGGCCGACCGAGTCTTCGCGCCAATTGAGGTACTCATTGAGCGGGTCAGTCCAGGCCATGTCCTTCACCAGTGCCTCATTCACGATTATCGCCGTGCTATCGGACGCGCGCGCCTCATCGAAATTCCTGCCGGCAACTATTTCGATGCCAAACAGGGAAACGTATTCCGGATCGACGCGATACACATAGGCCGACTTGTTTTCGTCCTTGATTTTGTACCCGTACCGCGACCAGCCGTGATTGAACGACGAACTCACACCCGCGACCTGCATCACTTCGGGATCGGCACTGAGTTTACTCCGCAGGCGATCTACGGCCACGTCTGCTTCCGGGCTCCAACCCATTTGCATATCCATCCTCACTACCTGGTTCTTATTGTAGCCAAGGTCTTTGGTAGCGACAAACCGCATTTGCTTGTACATGATCACTGACGAGATGATCATGGAAGCCGACAAAAAGAATTGAATCACCACCAACGGCTTTGTAAAGCCTGCCTGCAGGCGCGAAGTAAAGCGCCCCTTCAACACTGTGGCCGGAAGAAAACGCGAGAGAAAGAAACTTGGATAACCTCCAGCCAACAGGCCGACCAGCAGCGTAATGGCCAGCATTACCAGCGCACAGCGTGTCATCACCGGCCATGTCAGTTCGATTCCTTTGCTCGTGAAATCGTTGAAGGCCGGCAGGAAAGCAACCACAAGGCCAAAGCCGATCACCATAGAAATGAACGCAAGCAGTATGGATTCAACTCCAAACTGATAGACGAGCTGTTTTTTTGGGCACCCACCACTTTGCGGATGCCTACCTCCACTCGCCGCGACGCTGACGTGGTAAGGGCAAGCGATACGTAGTTGATGCACGCGATGATCATAATGAGCACTGCGATGCCGGCGAGTATGAGGCTGTATTGCGGGTCGGACACTTTCTCCCACGACACGTCGTTCATGTTGTGAATGGCTGTGAGCGGCGCAAACAAAAACTCTATCACTTTAAACTCCGCAGGAATATTTTCGCGTTTGCGCCATCCTTCAAACCTGGGGCCGGCATGCTTGCTGATGAGTGTATCCAGGTGTGTCTTGAACGTCTGCGGCTTCGCATCCGCGCGGAGCTGCACAAAAGTAGGATAAGAAAACGACCCCCAGTTGTCCTGGTTGCGTTTCAGCCAGGGCTGCAACTCGAGCGGCACCAACATCTCGTACCCAATACTTGAGTTGGCCGGCGGCGCTTCAATGATGGCCACCACCGTCATGGTTTGGGGGCCTTGCACGTCGAGGGTGAAAACTTTACCGATCGGGTCGTCGTCGCCGAAATATTTTTTTTGCAGTCTCCCTTGTAAGTACGGCGTCGGTTGTATTTGCGAATATACCGTTGGCACTTCCTTCCAGTAACTTGAAGCTGAACATCTTGAAGAACCCACTATCGACAAAAGAAAACTTCTGCTTGAATATTTTTTCCTTGTACGTCATCACACCCTCGTCCCAGCCGTTGTAGCGCGTGAAGTACTCCACTTCAGGGATCTCTTCAAGCATGCGAGGCCCGAGCGACGCAGGCATGTACGCATGTGCTTCATAGGGTTCTTTTTCTCCTTTTTCAAAAAGCTCGCGCGAAAACCCCTCCATGTGGATGCGATAGATACGGTTCTTGTTGGCATGAAACTGGTCGAAACTTTTTTCGTCCTGCACAAACAGGTAGATGAGTGTGCAGAAAGCGATGGCAACGCTGAGACCGAAGGCGTTGATGAAGGAATACAGTTTGCGTTTGGCCATATTGCGCGCTGCCACTTTCATGTAGTTTCCAAGCATAATGGTATGGATAGATGGTGTCGGTATCTTATTTCTCAAAACAATTCCAGGTCGAAGGAAGGCGAATACGTGGAGCCACAGTCGCCTTCGCGCGGGGCGGGGCCCGTGTCTCTCCCGGTCATCGTAAAATTTTTCCAGCACGTCCCCTTCAATGCCTTCGTAGAGCGCGGGCGGGCAGAACCACCGGAGGAAGCGCAGTGCATAGCGTTCGCTATCGTCAATTTTTTCGATCACCCTAAATCGTTTCGAAGTTCAGTTTCGGTATCAGGCTCCACAGTTCCACACGCGCCTCTTTCATAGCGCGCAACATGGCGAGCCCGGCATTGGTCACAGTAAAAAATGCGCTTGCGCCGTCCACCACGTGCGTTAGTGGCACCGCCCATGTGGGACTTAACATAGCCCTTGTCTTCCAATCGGTATAGGGTTACATGCACAGCGCTCAGGTTGGCGTCGCGGCCGAGCCGGTCTTTGATTTCATTAACAATGGCGTTGCCGTAGGCTTCTTCCTGCAGTATGCCCACCATTGTAAGGACCAGCTCTTCGAACTCTCCAAGGAATGTTTTACTCATTTCTATAAATTTTGTAAAACAAATGTACACATATTTCTATATATTATGTAAAACATATGAGCACGTTTCTTCTTTAGTGCTCGCCTCATAACCTGGCTCCTACTCGTACTTGAGGGATTTTGAGGGGTTCAAGCTTGCCGCCTTAAACGTCTGCAAGCCCACCGACAGGAAGGCGATGAAAACGACGGCGCAGCCGGCGGCCAGGAACAGCAACGGGTTAATGGTGGTGTGATAAGGAAACGCTTCAAGCCATCGCGACATCGCCCACCACGCCAGGGGCCATGCGATAAGGTTGGCAATGAGCACGAGTTGTATGAAGCCCTTCGACAGCAATATGATGATGCCGGCCACGGAAGAACCCATCACTTTGCGAATGCCTATCTCCTTGGTTCGTTGCACTGTCATGAAGGATGCAAGGCCGAACAGGCCGAGGCACGCAACGAAAATTGCCAGTATTGTGAAAAGGCTGAAGAGTTGCCCAAACTGCCTGTCGCTGGCGTACTGACGGTTGAAGAACTGATCGAGAAAAAAGTACTCGATCGGGTTGCCGGGGAAGAGGTCCTTCCAGACGGGCTCAATTTTGTCGAGCACGTCCTGGTAGTTTTCGGTTTCCATTTTAAAAGCATAGAACGACGAATTGTTGACGAGACGGAACACGATCGGCGCCACTTTGGTTTTGAGGGACATTTGATGATAGTTCTCCAGTACACCGGCTACCTCAAGCGTGTCTCCGCCGACACTCAGCTTCTGGCCGATGGCCTCTTCCGGAGCGTCGAATGCGAGCGATGCGGCCAGCTCGCGATTGATGAGTACACGTTCGCGGTCGTTGCTGAAGGAGCGGTCGAAGTTTCTGCCTGCGGCCAATTCGAGACCGAAGGCAGGCACATAGTCGAAGTCAATACCCACATTATATACCGTAAGCGCGTTGTCGCTGCCGGTAAGCCTCCGAATTCCATTGGTCCAGAAAATCTCGTCACCGGGCACATTGCTGGAAGTGGTCACAGCCCTTACGCCTGATATCCTGAGCATTTCGTTCTTGAAGCTTTCTTTATTCTGTTCATACAAAGAGTCGACCACACCGGGGTCCCGCAGCACCAGTGTCTGATTGATGTCCACGCCGAGTTTTTGCTGACGCATAAATTGCAACTGCTGGTACACTACCACAGAACCGCATATGAGAAAAACGGAAGCCAGGAATTGAAATACAACCAGCGATTTCCGAACCACGCTTCCATGCACACTTCGCACGAGCTTGCCTTTGAGCACAGACACCGGGTTGAACGACGACAGCACCATGGCCGGATAGAAACCGGAAAGCGCACCGCCGGCAACGAACAATCCTAGCACCAGCAGCCAGAAGGAAGGTGCCAGCAAATATGAAAGCGGTATAGCCCGGCCGGTAAATTCGTTCAGAAACGACCACGACACACGCACAAGCACCAGTGCCAAGAGCGTAGCCATCAGGTTAACGAGCAATGCCTCGGCCAGAAACTGTTTCACCAACTGCACCTTTTGCGCACCCATCACCTTTCGAACGCCGATCTCATTGGCACGGTCAAAAGATTTGGCTGTGGCAAGGTTGATATAGTTCACCCAGGCGATGAGCAGAATGAAGAACGCAATGACGGACAGTGCATACACAGCATCGCCGTCGCCCTGCTCTTCGGGCTCCGACTCTTGCAGCAGGTTTGAGTATAGGTGGATGCCGAGCATCGGCCGCAGAATGAATTCCTGGCGCGAGTTATACTTTTCCCAGTCCGCTGTCCGCTCCTTTTCCAGGAACTGGTCCCACTTGGCTTGCAACGCGGTCACGTTGGTACCCGGCTTCAGCAACACGTAGGTATTGAAGTCGTACC
>JAAURZ010000228.1 GCA_012031955.1 Bacteroidia bacterium | reverse complement strand
GCAGTCATTGGGTACTGTATTTTCGATCATGCTCATCGCGCCGTCTTGGGGTGGCATGCTCAACGGGCTGCTAACCCTGAGAGGTGCGTGGGACCGGGTTCGTGAAGATCCGGTGCTCAAGTTCATGGTCGTGGCAGTCACAGCTTGATGGAATGGCAACTTTAGAGGGGCCATTGCTTTCTTTGAAGAACGTCAATGCCATCGCGCACTTTACCGACTGGATCGTAGCGCACGTGCATGTTGGTGGACTTGGATGGAATGGCTTCCTCACTTTTGGCATGCTCTATTGGTTGGTGCCTCGTATGTGGGACACAAAGTTGTATTCGACAAAATTGGCCAATCTGCACTTCTGGCTGGGTACACTAGGCATTGTA
This sequence comes from Bacteroidia bacterium, assembly GCA_012031955.1. Next base: position 4,809 of record JAAURZ010000228.1, on the reverse strand, counting down.
TTCTATGCGCTTCCAATGTATGTGTCTGGCGTTGTACAAAGTTTGATGTGGAAAGAGTTTGGGGCCGACGGGTTCCTCGTGTACAAGAACTTTCTTGAAACTACTGTTCAGATATTACCCCTTCATTATGCTCCGTGCCACAGGCGGGGCGCTCTATCTCACAGGGGCAATCATCATGACATACAACCTCATTAAAACCGCCTATGCAGGGAAGTTTGTTGCCAACGAAGCAGTCGAGGCCGCTCCAATGGTGAAGGCTGCGAACAGTGGCGGTGGCTTTCATGCGGTACTGGAAAGCAAGCCCGTGGTGTTCACATTCCTTGCGCTCGTGGCCATTCTCATCGGGGGCATTATAGAGATGGTTCCAACATTCCTCATCAAATCCAACGTACCGACTATTGCATCAGTCAAACCCTACACACCGCTTGAACTGCATGGCCGCGACATTTATATACGCGAAGGTTGTGTAAGCTGTCATACCCAACTCGTAAGGCCATTCCGTTCGGAAGTCGAGCGATATGATCCCCAAGGCGGACAATACTCTAAGTCTGGCGAGTATGTGTATGACCATCCATTTTTGTGGGGATCAAAACGCACAGGTCCCGACCTGCAGCGGGTAGGCGGTAAGTACTCCGATACATGGCACTACAACCATATGCTGGCGCCATCGGCAGTCTCCACCGGATCAATCATGCCTGCGTACCCCTGGCTGTTTGAACAGGCGATTGATAAAGATGAGACCGCAAGAAAAATTGCCGCCCTTCGCAAAATAGGTGTACCCTACGAATCAGGGTATGAGGACATCGCCAACGACGACCTGGAGAAACAGGCAACAACCATTGTCCAGAATCTGAAGGCGGATGGTATTGAGACCGTGACAGATGCTGAAATAGTAGCGTTGATTGCTTACCTACAGCGACTTGGCAAGGACATTAAGTCTGAAAAAGTCGCCGCTACCACCAACTGACAAACCCCTTATTGCCATGTATAAAAATGTTCTTCAGAGTATAGAAAATGTGCAGATATGGCCCATCATATCGTTCGTGATCTTCTTCCTTTTCTTCCTCATGCTACTGTGGTGGGTGTTTACTGCCGACAAGGGATTTATTCAAAGGATGAAGGACCTTCCCAACGATGACGGTGCCGTTCAATCTCCAGACCCTATTAATAAAACCGGAATATGAAAAAGTTACTGCTCTCCGCACTATTGACCATTGTCGCACCGCTCCTTGCGTTTGCGCAAGAGACCCCAGAGGCTACATCGGCATTCTGGAAGGATCCATTTGCAGATCCGCTAATGCCTGCTTTATTTGGTGTCTGCTTTCGTGCTAATCGTCATGATTTTGGTTTTTGTTGTGGCTGTCTATATGCTGCGCATATTGAACATGTTCGTTGAAAAGGCGGCTCGTGACCGCGCCGAGAAGTTGGGGATAACATACAAGCCTGCGCTCACATGGTGGCAGCGCGTCGATCGCAAGCTTACCAACGCCACACCGTTGGAGAAAGAAGCGACCATCATGCTCGACCATAACTATGATGGCATTAAGGAACTGGATAATCACCTGCCGCCCTGGTGGAAGTGGTTGTTCTACTTCACTATTGGATGGAGCGCCATATACCTTATCGCATACCATGTTACCGATACATGGCCGCTCATGGAGCAGGAATACGGCCACGAGGTTGCCGCTGCCCAGGAAAAAATAAACGCATTCCGCGCAAACCAGCCGACGGTGCAAATCGATGAGGGCACCCTTGAGTATACTGCCGACGTCGAGCTGATTTCTTCAGGCAGGAAGGTTTTTGATAGCCAGTGTGTATCCTGTCATCGAAACGATGGTGGTGGGGGAATAGGCCCCAACCTCACCGACGAGTACTGGTTACATGGTGGCACCGTTTCAGAAATATACAGCACAGTCAAAAATGGCGTGCCCGAAAAAGGCATGATCTCATGGGCACCCGTTTTGCGGCCGGAAGAAATAAGAAATGTAACATTCTTCATTATGAGCATACGTGGTACCAATCCTCTTAATGGGAAAGCACCCCAAGGTGAGTTGTTCAAAACCGAAACCGCGAAACCGGATTCAGCATCCACAAAAAGCCAGGCTTCACTGTAAGCACACACGACCAAACATGGATTCCAGTCAAGATTTGTACGAGTATGACGAGGCGTTTCGAAACAACCTTGCGACGGTAGATGAGAAAGGTAAGCGCATCTGGGTGTATCCAAAAAAAGCCTTCAGGCTCCCCTGCATCGATGGCGTGTGCTGGTCACCACCATTTTGCTTGCTGTGTTTTTTGCCGGACCATTCGTTACCATCGGAGGCAGACCCTTTCTGTTGCTGAATATTTTCGAACGAAAGTTCGTGATCCTCGGTCAGGTGTTCTGGCCACAGGATTTTGTACTCTTGGCATTGGCGCTGATCACATTTTTTGTTTTTGTGATACTCTTCACTGTTGTGTTCGGCCGTGTATGGTGTGGCTGGGCATGCCCGCAAACACTGTTCATGGAATGGTATTTCGAAAAATCGAATACTGGATCGAGGGAGACGCTAACGAACAAAGGCGGCTCAATAATGTCGGTTGGACGTTGTCCAAAATAATAAAAAAGGTATCGAAGCAAGGGATTTTCATTTTCATATCACTGCTCATTTCGCACACTGCAATGGCATATCTTATCGGCCTGAACCAAACTTGGCAGATCATACAATCGCCGCCGGTGGATCACCTGGCCGGGTTCGGTGGGCTGATGGCGTTCACGTTGCTTTTCTACGGCGTATTTGCCCGTTTCCGCGAGCAGGCATGTATTGCTGTGTGTCCCTATGGAAGATTGCAAGGCGTTTTGTTGGTGAAGGAGTCGATCGTGGTAGCATATGACTGGTTGCGCGGCGAACCTCGTGGAAAGATCAAACGGAATGAGGAACGCAAATCGCTCGGCGATTGCATTGATTGCAAACTCTGTGTTCACGTTTGTCCTACGGGTATCGACATTCGAAACGGCACACAACTTGAATGCGTGAACTGCACAGCGTGTATCAATGCGTGCGATGAGGTCATGGTAAAAGTGGGAAAGCCAAAAGGTCTTATCCGGTTTGCCTCGTACAACTCTATTAAAGACGGCATACAAAAGCTCATCACGCCGCGGGTGGTCGGTTATTCTATTGTGCTGATTGCCTTGCTCGGACTTTTTGGTTTCATGGTTTTTACACGTTCGGAAATTGAAACGACCATATTGAAGGTACCGGGAACGCTCTTTCAAATGACGGACGACGATTACGTGACGAACTTATATAACGTGGAGTTTGTCAACAAAACGTTCGACGATATTTCCCTGGAGATTCGCCTTGAACAACCGCGTGATGCATCATTGCAGCGGGTGGGGGATCAGGGTGTAATAGTGCCAAAGGAAGGCTTGCTTAAAGGCGTTTATTTCGTGAAGGTGCCGCGGCGTGCGCTCACAAGTTCACGATTGAATCTGGTTTTTGGTATTTATCATGACGGCAGGAAGATCGAAACCGTAAAGGCAAAATTCATCGGGCCTGTCAGAGGCCCGTCAAGCGTAAAAGCGAAATGACAAGGTGTTAAATCATAGTAAGTATGAATTGGGGAAAAGGAGTATTTCTGGCGTTCGTATCGTTCGCGGCCTTAGTTGCGGGGCTAGTTACGGTGAGCATGCGACAAGACGTTAACTTGGTAACACAGCGTTATTATGAAGAAGAAATGAATTACCAGGCGCAGCAGGAACGCATGATGAACACGCGTGCGCTGACAGTATTGCCGAAGGTGGTGGTGTCGGACAGCGGGCACTTTGAATTGCAGTATGCAAGCTTGCGTGATATACAGGACGGTGAAATTGTTTTGTTTCGCCCGTCGTCTTCCAGGCTGGATCAGCGTTTCACTTTCCGCGCACACGATGACTCCGTGGCGAAGTTTGTCATAAGACCTACCACACCGGGCATGTACCGCGTCCAGATCACGTGGTCGATGCACGACAAATCGTATTACATGGAACAGATTGTAAATCTCTGATCGCTATGTGGCTGACAGCGCTCATATTGGGCTTTGCGGGCAGCCTCCATTGTGTGGGCATGTGCAGTCCGCTGGCGGCAGCAGTTACAAACTTCCGCTCGCCTGCATTTTCGAACAAAGTATTCTACCATGCCGGCCGCATACTCACCTATGCATGGATGGGTGCGCTATTTGCATCCGTGGGGCAGATGCTTAACCTGGTTGTCGCACAAAAGTATCTGAGTATCGGGCTTGGTGCTACCCTTATTACCATTGGCGCGTACGGCGCTTCTGGAAAAAGGGCTCCGCAACTCGCCGCTCGCGAAACTTGTTGTAAGGCTCAAAGTATTATTTGGTCGCCTGTTAGCCAGGCATCGCCGGACGTCCTTGATATTTATTGGAATGATCAACGGCCTCCTTCCATGTGGGCTTTCTTTTCTGGCGCTGTCCTATACAATCACCCTGGTAGGAGCGCTCGACGGTTTCAATTTTATGCTGCTGTTCGGAGCTGGCACACTGCCAGCACTACTTGGATTCGGCTCCATTATTAAAGGTGCCGCCGGTTGGCTAAGCACGAGGCTAAGCCTGCCAGTTCTTCGTGTTCAGACGATTGCCCTCATTGCATTGGGATGCTTTCTCATGCTCCGTGTTTGGCTTGGACATGCCCGCTATCCTGCCAACATCCGTGTTGGCGGGTTTACAGAGGTTGTATGTGAATGAATACCAAGTAATTAACTCTCCAATATATTTATTTAGAGTAATTCTAAATAATATTTGCTAATGAATCGGCGGATAGCGATAATT
>JAAURZ010000227.1 GCA_012031955.1 Bacteroidia bacterium | reverse complement strand
GCCTTACCAGTTTGGCGTTAATGACTGAGAAGATGGCCGACGTGAGGCGGCCGAGCACGCCAAGCAAAAGGCCCAGCTTGTACTGAAATCGAACGAAAAAATGATGGCGAGCCCGCCGATGACCACAAGGCCCAGTATTACTTCGATGGGCCTGACGCGCCGGCTCTGCGAAAGCGGTTCGAGGAAGGCTGTCCAGAGTGATGCAGTGGCAAACCCGACCAGGCTCACCGACGCATTGCCCACACGACCGGCGGCAAAGAAACTCAACCAGTGGATAGACACGATGAAGCCGGTGCCGACAAGTTTTATCAAGTCAGCGGGGTTAACACGAAAGTTTCCTCTCCTTATTATAATGTACGCTCCCATGCCGAGCGTTGCCAGCAGGGTGCGGTAGAACACCATTTCAACCGACGGTATCGTAATCAGTATTCCCAGTATGGCGGTGAAGCTCCAGAGAAATACGATAAAATGAAGTTTGAGGTAATCGGTGGTGGTTGCCATTAACGCGGAACGTATTTGTACATGCCCAGGGAAATGAAACCGAAGATGATGTTGGGGATCCAGACCGAAATTTCCGGCGGCACCGATCCCGCCTCTGCAAAAGTTCTGAAAAGGGTGAAGAACAGAATGAACACAAACGACAAGGCAACCCCAGGGCGATCTGCAAACCTGTGCCCCGCGACTTTTGCGCGACGACACGATCACTCCCATGAATACGAGAATGAAGATGGTGAAAGGCGCCGAGTAGCGGGTGTATTTTTCTACCTCATACATCTCCACGCCGGTGGAGCCGCGCGCGCGCAGCGTCCGGATGTAGTCGCTGAGTTCGTTGAGGGTAAGACCGTCGTATTTGCGGTAGTCGCTTTCGAATTCTTTGGGGTGGATCACCAGCGCAGTGTCGAGCTGATCGCCGCGCACCACAAATTCCTTTTCAACAAGGTGCTTGGCCGCAATGAAGTTGTCGGTAGTTACGTCGCTGCTGTCGGGCCCTTCGAACACACGGTTGATGCGCTTGAGCCGCCAGTCGCGCATGTTCCACTTCTGATTCGTCGAGTCCCATTCAATACGGGACGCCGACAGCTTTTCGATCAGCTTGGTGCCGTCAAATCGCTCGAGCGTGAAAAGATAACCGATGTCGGAGGTGTTGTTGTAACTCTTCAGGTAAAGGTAAGTGTCGGGCGCAACCTGTATGTGGATATTCTGCTTATCGAAATAGTATTTGTTCTTGAGATATTGCACTTCAAAGGCAAGTCGCGATTTGTTGGAGTTGGGTATGATCCAGCCGTTGAGTACGAACGTGATGCAGGCTACGATGGTGGCGCCGACAAAAAATGGAAACAGGAGGCGTCTGAAACTCACGCCGGAGCTGAGAATGGCAATCACTTCGGTGTGTCCCGCCATACGGGCGCATACATACACAGTTGCGATGAAGATGGTGATGGGCGTAACCAGGCTGCCGATCCATGGAATGAAGTCTTTATAATAAAGCAGTATCTGGCCCGCGTTAAGTTCGGCCTTCGCATACTTGTCCATTTTCTCCGTAAGGTCGATAACCGTAATTACCGCAAGGAGTATCAACACCACGAAGAAGAAGGTGCTAAGGAACCGTTTGAGAATATAGCGATCGATCAGTTTCACAATGCGCTTTCAAAGTCGCTGGCTTACCTGCTTCACCATTTTTTGTTTCCAGGGGCCGAATGTGCCGGCGATAATTTGTTCACGAGCTTCCTTCACCAGCCAAAGGTAGAAAGCCAGGTTGTGAATACTTGCAATTTGTGCGCCCAAAATTTCTTTGTTGATAACCAGGTGGCGCAGATAGGCTTTTGAATAAAATGTGCTTGCGTAATCGGCCAGGCCCGCATCGATGGGCGACAGATCGTCTTTCCACTTTTCGTTGCGGATGTTGACAACGCCCTGCGTGGTGAACAGCATGCCGTTGCGGGCGTTGCGCGTGGGCATCACACAATCGAACATGTCTACACCAAGCGCGATACACTCCAGTATATTCTCCGGTGTGCCCACACCCATCAGGTAGCGTGGTTTGTGCGACGGCAGTATGCTGCATACCGCCGCCGTTGTCTCATACAACACATCGTGCGGCTCGCCAACCGACAGACCTCCAATGGCGTTGCCGGGCTGATCCTGCGCCGCGATGAACTCGGCCGATTGCCGCCGGAGGTCGGCATACACGCTGCCCTGAACAATCGGGAACAGGGCTTGCGAGTAGCCATAGAGCCCTTCCGTTTCCTGCATACGCCGCACACAACGGGTAAGCCATTGGTGTGTGACATTCATCGATTTCCTGGCGTAGTCATATTCGCACGGGTAGGGTGTGCACTCGTCGAACGCCATGATGATATCGCCGCCAATTTTACGCTGTATGTCAATAGCCAACTCAGGCGTGAAGTGATGCGTCGACCCGTCTATGTGCGACTTGAACGTGACGCCGTCTTCCACAATTTTACGGTTCTCGGCCAGCGAGTATACCTGGTAGCCGCCGCTATCGGTAAGTATCGGTTTTTGCCAGCCATTGAATTTATGAAGCCCGCCGGCCTTCTGCAGCACGTCAGTTCCCGGCCGCAGGTAAAGGTGGTAGGTATTTCCAAGAATAATTTCCGCCTTGATGTCGTGTTCCAACTCGCGCTGGTGAACGGCCTTTACCGAGCCCGCCGTACCTACGGGCATAAATATGGGCGTCTGTATGTCGCCGTGATCGGTGTGCATGGTACCCGCGCGTGCGCTGGTTTGCGTGTCGGTGCCCTTGAGCTCGAAGGTCATGGTGATCTGAATGCTAAAAGGCCGTAAAAATACGGGATGCGGGGCACAATTCCCTGATCGGGGATCAATGGAAGCCGGAACTCAGGTAAGAGTCGACGTTCTGCGGGGTGATCACTTCCAGCGGAAACAACGTCACCGGCGGCGACGACTTCTTGAAGAGCAGGTGGTTAACCAGGTGCCCGATGCCGACAAACGCCTGGCGCTTGGGGTTCTGATTGATAAGGAAGTCGATGGTACCGTGCCTGAGGTATTGAAGGCTCTCGTCCAAGAGGTCGTAGCCCACCACGCGAAAATCCTTCTTTCCCAGTTTTTCAATCAGGCCGGCCACAATAAAAGAACCTTTCGAAGTGCTGATGAACACCCCGCGAAGTTCGGGGTCGCGCACGAGCTGTGCGATCTCGCCTTCGAAACCGGGGTGACCGGGATGCGTGTGGTCTTGTGTAGTAACCGTAAAGGAGCCGTTGGATTTTTCCTGGCAGTATTCGCGAAAGCCCCGTTCCTTCTCGCGCAAATGCACGGCGTTGTGAATGTCTTCGTCGAGGTGGAGCACGGCAAATTTGCCGGGCTGATGCTGCCCCATCATCATCAGTTCGGCGCCCACGCGGCCACTCTGATATAAGTTCTGTCCGATAAAGCTGATCGCCGGTACTTCAGGAATGTGTGTGTTGAACATCACATAAGGAATATCCTGTGCTTTGCATTGGTCGAAGAAAGGGAGCGCCTCGTCATAAAAAATGGGAGCCACCAGCACGCCGTCCGGCCGGGCTTCTACTGCCAGGTTGGCTGCGGCCGAAAAAGATGCTTTGTCGCCGAGGTTGAAGGGAAACTGTTCCACCTGGATATTGTACTGACTCCATTCCACTTCCGCCAGTTCGAGACCCGCGCTTGAGCCCTCCAATACGGGTCGCGCGATGGGTCGGGCATTAGCACTGCGATCTTATAAATTTTGTTTGAACCCAGCGTGCGTGCAATCAGGTTAGGCTTGTAGTCGATCTCTTCCAGGATTTTCATTACCTTATTCAATGCATCTTCGGACACACGGCCCCGGTTGTGAAGCACGCGGTCTACAGTTCCCACCGATACCCCGGCAAGTCTCGCAATGTCCTTTATCCTGATGTTTTTACGATTCATTTCTGGTTGGTCGATATTCCCCACGAATATCGGAAAGAAAAGGCTACAAAAAGCAAACTAATGTTCACGCGCACATACTTGATGTGTCCGCACACATTTGAAAAATTACACCATTGTGTGCGAATTTCACACACTCCGTGCCCTGGCCGCGAATATTTTCCTGCTGGTGAAGGTATGCGGCGCGGCCGCCAAATCTGACAATTTTGGTTATTTCCTTACGTGCCACCCAAAATACTTTCAAGGCTCTGAGGCGCCCTTATCTTTGTAAGCCAAATACTTTTTACGTGCTCATTCTATTTTTTGTCCTGGTTGGCATCCTCTTCTGTTTCTTACTCGCCCTCACCGTAGCTTTTTCAAGATCAAGACCGTCAACGGCGGTTGCCGACGAGCCGGTGTCGCTGGTTGTCTGCGCACACGACGAAGAACAGAATCTTCGGGCGCTTATTCCGCTGCTGCGGCAACAGCGTCATCCGGAGTTCGAGCTGATTATCGTGAACGATCGCTCCAACGACAATACTTTTGACTTGCTTCGCGAAGCGGCAGCCGAAGATGCACGTATCAAAGTGGTGACCATCGACCGCATCCCCGACCACCTGGACCCCAAGAAGTACGCCGTCACACTGGGCATACGCACGGCACGCTACGAGCGAATTGTGCTGACTGACGCCGACTGCCGCCCGGCGAGCACGCAATGGCTGCAGCACATGACTGCCGGCCTGCACGATGGAAAACAAATTGTGCTCGGCTATTCACCCTATATAAAAGAGGAGGGACTGCTCAACGGGTTTATCCGTTTTGAAACGCTGTTCAGCGCCTTGCAATACATCGGCTTCGCCATCATGGGCATGCCTTACATGGGCGTGGGCCGCAACCTTGCCTATACCAAGCCGCTCTTTATGGACAACAAAGGGTTTAACTCCTTCCGCAAAATTACCGGCGGCGACGACGATTTGTTCGTAAATCGCCACGCGACTTCCAAAAATGTTTCTTTGTGCATCGGCAAGGAAGCGCTTGTCTATTCGTTTCCTAAAAAAAGCTGGCGCGCATTCTTCAGGCAGAAAAAACGCCACCTCTCGGTAGGCAGGTACTACAAAACACGTGACAAACTGGTATTAGGATTATTCATGTTTTCGTACATCGGTACGCTGTACCTGGGCATCGGCCTTGTGATCGCAAACCCCCATGCGTATGCTGTATGGGCGTGCCTGGCTGCTCGTGTAATTCTTCTGGTCCTTTCACTACAACATCCGTAAAGCGCTTGGAGATAAATTTGAGGGCTGGCTGATAGTCG
>JAAURZ010000226.1 GCA_012031955.1 Bacteroidia bacterium | reverse complement strand
TGGCCGGAGCACCGTGTAAGAAGTTCCCTGTTTACCCTTCATCGATTCTTTAAGAGAACTTGACGTATAGCCCTGGGCGCGGTCTTGCGTCTCCATAAGCGCTACACGCTTGAAGGCATCCGATTTGGTAATGCGGCTGCCGCCGATGAAAAGGAGGGCAAAGCCGCCTACAACACCTCCGACAGTAGCGGCCGTGGCGTAAAGTATGCTTCGCATCGGGACAAGACCGAAATCGAAAAAATCGTTGTCGAGCATGATCAGGATCAGCGAGCCGACTATAAGTGCAATGCCGGAGATGCCTGCCACGCCGAACCCCGGAATGACAAATAGTTCCAACGCCAGCAGGGTGACACCCAGAAACAGCGTAATCACTTCCCAGTTTGCTGCCAGGCCGTTGAGGTAATAGGGCACGAGGTAGAGCACCAGCGCTATCAATGCGGCGGCGCCGGGAAAGCCGACACCGGGTGTTTGCAATTCAAAATACAGGCCGCCGATGATAACAAGGATCAGTATACCGCTGATGAACGGGTTGAGAAAGAATGCGATGATTTTTTCCGAAGTGCCGATTGCGAACCTGTCGATGGTGTAGTTTTCGATTTTGTTCTTTGCAAGAATTTCTTCCACCGACTCCACTTTGCCTTCGCAGTAGCCGTGCTGTATCGCCTCCGACGTGGAGAACGTAATAACCTGTCCCGACTGCGTGATACTGTCGATCTCGATCCGTTCATCCACCATCGCCTCCGCAATGCGCGGATCGCGTCCGTTTTCTTCTGCCGTCGAGCGCATAATGGATCGCATATACGACTGGTATTTGTCCGGCGCCTTTTCGCCGGAGCCCACCACAACCGTGGCCGCGCCTATGCTGGCCCCGGGCGCCATGTAGATGCTGTCGCACGCGATGGATATCAGTGCGCCGGCCGACGCCGCGTCGGAATCAATATACACCCACACGGGCGCTTTGAATGCCATGATCAGGTCTACAATATCTTTGGCGTCGGTGAGCACACCGCCGTACGTATCCATTTCTATGATCACGATGTCTGCCTTCGTCTCCTGCGCATGGTCCAACGCCAGGCCCACGTACCGTGCTATGCGCGGATCGATCTCATTTTTTATTTCCATGATCATCACCTTTTTCTGCTGGGCAACAACGGCGAAAGAAACGATCATCAACACAATCAAAAGGCACTGTTTCATAAGGGTGAGCAGGGTTGGATATCTAACAAATACTCTTGAAACTTGCATAAAGATACGTTAGAAAACGATTGAATGAGCAGTGTGAATTTTAACTTTTCAAAGCCGGTAAGCGGCACGATATGGACCACCTGGGTGGTGCCGGACAAGCCATGGCTGTTGCTCGAAGTGCGGAGCGAAGCGCGGCGAGCGGTGCGCTTCTATCTGCTCGACTACAAAACAGGTGAGTGGCTGTGGCAGAACGCACCCGTGCCCGAGCCGTGGTGGGTGTCGGTAGCCGGCGTTACGTCGACTACACTGGTGCTGCACCGGTTCAAGGGCTACGAATCGCCCGAGCGCACGGCCCTGCTGGCAATCGACTTGGCAGCACCTGCGGTATTGTGGCAGCGCGAAGCCAGCAGTCTCGTTTCGGCAGCGGGCGATGCACTTCGTTGTTCAAACGGACTTGATTCGACCGTGCAAATTGTATTGGACGCGCGCACCGGGAAAGAAATAGACCTCGAAGCGCCGAACAATGTGGGTGCTCATAAAATTTCACCCTTGGTAAGACCGTTTCAATACCTGGAGGGAACGCCGTATTTCGGCACTGTGAGTGAATTTGCGCGCACGCGGTTGCAACTGCATCCGGTGGGGGCCGTCGAATACCTGGAACACGGCGGGCTCATTCTGCTTACGCTGCATGTGAAGCAGGAGGAACTGGTCAGCTACCTGGTTGTGCTGACGGCGGCAGGTGAAGTGCTGCTGAACGAAAAAACCAACGATAACCTGAAAGGAATAGCCGTCGATACTTTTTTCCTCCTCGAAGGATGGTTAATTTTCGTAAAAAACGGGAACGAACTTTTAAGCTATAAACTGGTATGATAAAATTGTTTGTGATTCTGGGTTTTTCATTTTTTAACCCGCCAGCAGATTACCTCCGTCAGGAGATTATTGACGGAAAAGTTTTCGTCATCCACCAGGTCGACGAAAAGGAAACACTGTACGCCTTGTCGCGGCGCTATGGCGCGCCGGTGGCCGACATCATCCAGTACAACCCCACCGCGTCGGCTGGTTTGGAGATCGGGCAGATACTCAAGATACCCTACGTGAAGCCCAAAGCGGTGAGCGCGCCTGCCGGCAGCATCGTACACAAAGTGGCAGAAAAGGAAACGCTCTACTCGATCTCGCGACTCTACAATGTTTCAGTAGACGATGTCAGGAAATGGAACAACCTGAGTGACGCATCGCTTTCCATCGGGGCAGGAGATCGTGATCAGAAAAAATAGCAATGCTGCGGTTCAAACGAACAACCCGCCCGCGTCTGTTTCAGGCGTCAGCCAAAGTGCGCGCAAGGGAACGCATACAGTTGCCGCCAGCCAGACACTCTATTCAATTGCGCGCGACTATGGCGTCACTGTCGAGCAGCTTCGTGCGTGGAACAAGCTCACAGGAAATGAACTGAGTGTGGGGCAGGTGCTCTTTGTAACCCAGCCCGCGTATTCAACAACAACGCCTGTCACCACTTCCACGCAGCCCGCGACGTCGAAAGAAACGAATGTGAGCACGCCTGTTCAGCAAACACAAAGCCAGCAGCAGCCTGTCCAGGGCGCACCGACCGCGCAAAGCAACCCGTCGCCCATCACGATAACGGAGAGTGTAAAAGGCAGCGATGAAGTAATGGAGTCGGGGCTGGCCGAATTAATCGAAGGCACCGAGGGCAACAGGAAATACCTGGCGCTGCACAGGACGGCGCCGGTTGGCACCATCCTGAAAATCAGAAACGAGATGAACAACCGCGAGGTGTTTGTGCGCGTTATGGGCAAGCTGCCCGACACGGCACTTACCAACAGCCTTATCATCAAAATATCAAAATCCGCATACGACAGGCTAGGGGCGATAGACCAGCGGTTCAGGGTGCAAATCACCTATTACAAATAAGCCGGCCGGTTTCAACAACTGCCTGGCTACTCGTGGCTATGCGAACATACTTTTTATTGCTGTGGCTTTGCCTGCACAGCCTCGTTTTGCATGGGCAAAACCTGGTGCCGAATCCGGGCTTTGAACACTTCAAAGTTTGTCCGGGTGGGTACAACACCGACCTCTACATGTTCCGCGTAAGCGACTGGCATTCGCCCAGCAAGGGCACACCCGATCACTATCACAGTTGCAGTAACGGCGAGGCCGATGTGCCCCACAACTGGGCAGGTACTACATTTCCTTACGAAGGCGATGGCTACGTCGGTATTTTTTTGTGGATGAGTGCGCCCGACTACCGCGAGTATTTGCAGTGTCGGCTGTTGGAGCCGCTGCTCAGGGATTCTGTCTACCTGGTAAGTTTCCGATACAAACTGTCGTCATACTCGCAGTATGCCATCGACAGGGTGGGGGTGCTCATAGGCGATACGGCTATTCAACACACGGACGACAAGCCGTGGACGGAGCCCGCAACATTTGAACTGGTGAAAGACACCGCATTTGATCGCGCATCGGGTGAATGGGAGCTGTTTGAGTTCACGTACCGCGCACATGGCGGCGAACAACACCTCACCATTGGCAACTTTACGGCCACGGAGAACACCGCGTACTATCACTTCAAGTTCAGACCGCTGCAGCAGGAAATGCTCCGGTACAGTGCCTATTACTACATCGACGATGTACGCCTGTTGCCAACATGGACGTCGTCGCACCTGCTTGCCGACTTCACGTTCAGCAAAGCGGAGCTCGAAAAAACTTATGTGCTCAGCAACATTCAATTTGAATTCAATAGCTACAAGCTAGTGCAATCGTCGTTCTACCAACTCGACGACGTTGTCCGGTATTTGCACGAGAATCCAGAAGTGAGGGTACGCCTCGACGGACACACCGACGACATCGGCTCCGACGGCTACAACAACAACCTGTCGAGGCAGCGCGCCAATAGTGTGGCATTCTACCTTCGCTCGCAGGGTGTGGCTGAAGGCCGGATTGCGACACGCGGGTATGGTAAGCAAAAGCCGCTGGTGAACGATACCACCGAAGACGCCCGCAAGGTCAATCGCAGGGTGGAGCTCACCTTCACCCGGTAACTACTTGTCCTTCTTACCATACATGTCGTCGTACGTAAGCATGGTGGACGACGATTCCACTTTGATCACCTCGAGGTGTATGAGCAGTGTGATGGTGAGGAAAATGAAAATGGCGATGTAGCCGATGTTGAGCACCAGCATGTTGAGGGGCAACACGCCTTTGTAGGCGACGAGGTCGTAAGCAAACATGACGATGCCCATGAGTATCGATGCGATGAGCGGCCAAACGCCGCGCTGGTCGTGCAGCAAAGCGCGCAAAATGATAGACACGGCGTAGATGATGACGATGGCGACAACGGCGAGATAAACGTTGAGCCATTGCGTGAACGTGAGCGGGTTGGTGACAAGCGTAATGGTGGCAAACACCAGGTTAACAATCACAAGGATGTTCCGGATCAGTTTATTAGTGAGCGCGGGAAAAAGCTGTGAGACGAGCAACAGCGACCATATCATCGCAAAGAACAACGTAAGATACTCCGTTTTCACTACCAGTGTCCAGGGCAAGCCGGGCATGAGGTGTACGCCGACATACAGATTGGAGAAGAGTGCGCGCAAAGCCCACGTAACGCATAGCAATCCGAAGTAGAGCATCATCCGTTTCTTGCGCTCCTGCAGAAACAGCACGATGAAGGCAAGCCCTTCCATCAGCAACAGGCAGGCCTGCGCCAGGCTCGTACCCAACTCCCACGAGCGCTTTGTTCGCAGCGCGTCTGTGTCACCTATCAAGATCGGCTCACGGATGCCGCCTGTGTGATGGTGATAGTTGGCCACTTGCAGTGTGAGCAGCACTGTGTCGCCGGTAGCGGGCAGGCCAACGGTTTGAGGCAACCAGTATGGTTTGGTGTTTGCGCTGTTGCTGCCTACGTTGCCATTGCTGGCAATCAACTTTGCGTCCGCCCACAGGTGGTAACTGTTGTAAAGTTGAGGCATTTCAATCGACAGTTCGGGCCTGCCAGTCGGAAGGACTACATGCAGCACATACGT
>JAAURZ010000225.1 GCA_012031955.1 Bacteroidia bacterium | reverse complement strand
GTTCGCGGATATTGTCATAGTTGCGTCGCGGCACGGTGGCCGCCAGGCGGCACTCCGCATCGAACCCTTGCTCCACTATAGTCAGCTCATACATTTTTACGAGCTTCATCACTGCGGGTGTCGACGTGTATGGATACGCGAGGCGCACGAGTACCATTACCTCGCGTTTCACCACAGTGGCATTTGCGAGCGCATCGGCCGCGGCAGTTTTGTATGCGGTTACAAGGCCGCCAACACCAAGCTTGGTGCCCCCAAAGTAGCGAACCACCACCACAAGCACGTCGGTGAGGCCCTTGGAACGGATCTGCCCGAGTATTGGGTCGCCGGCGGAATGTGCAGGCTCGCCGTCCGTCGAAAGCCCTGTGCTGCGCGCCGGCAGCGCCCGTCACCCAGGCGAAGCAGTGATGCCGCGCATCGAAATAACGCTTCCTCAGGTCGGCCAGCAGCATTTTAGCCTCCGCTTCTGACGCCACAGGGCTGGCGAATGCAAGAAATTTGCTCCCCTTCTCTTTATATAGTCCTTCCGATGGCTTTTCGATGGTCAAATACGCGTCTGGTGTCGAGCTCACTGTAACTGCCCCCTGTAATTTTTCGTCAAAGTCAGTAACTAAAGTCGGGCCGCCATGCAACCAGCGCTACCCGGGCATAGTCTGTATTCAAGAACCCGCGGCAGGCTCCTGGCTGGACTCCGGCCGCTCAATATTAAAATATACCACCAATGAAAAAAACCATTCTACTGCTGGCGATGCTCCTGTTCTTCGTGAGCACCTTCACCTACGCGCAAAAGAAAGAAACCCGCAACGTAAGCACCTTCACCAGGATTTCTTACCGTGTGCCCGGCAAGCTCTACCTGCGGCAAGGCAGCCCTCAAAAAGTTGAACTCGAAGGCGACGCGGATGTATTGTCGGAAATAGAAACCGATGTGGACGGAGGCAAACTTGTAATCGGCGTGAAAGGAAAATGGTGGAACGGCAATTGGGGCGGCGAGAAGCGTATCACCGTTTACATCACCGTTGAAAACATCGATGGACTGAGCGTAAGCGGCTCCGGCGACCTCATTGCCGAAACCAAAATAAATGCCAACGACCTCGACCTCAACGTGAGCGGCTCAGGGTCTTTGCGCGCCGAAGTGAATGCTAAAGGAGATGTTGGCGCCGATGTTTCAGGCTCCGGAAGAATTGAAGCGAAGGTCAGATGCAGAAACCTGAGCTCGAGCATCAGCGGGTCTGGAAAGGTGGAGATAGACACCGAAGTGGCCAGCAAGACCAGGATCGGCATTTCAGGTTCCGGACGTTTTATCGCACGCGGATCGACGAACGAAATCAGGACGAGCATTTCCGGCTCGGGAAAAATACTCGCCGCCGACCTGGTGGCCGAAATTTGCGAGGTTCGCATTTCCGGCTCCGGCGACATAGAGATCAATGTGCAGAAGGAATTGGATGCCACCATCTCGGGCAGCGGCAGCGTGACCTATAAAGGTAATCCCAACAAAGTAAACAGTCATTCTTCCGGCATCGGCAAGGTGAGGAAAATCTGACACGACGTTTAAACGCATTGCACACGAAAGACCTGCCACCGCGGGTCTTTTTTTTACTGTTTTGCAGCGCTTCGTTTCCTCGTTACCCGTTGTAACTTAGTGTCATGGAACTGATACCCATTCAACCCGAGTACGCGCTAAGGTTGCTCCTTTCATTTGCTGTGGGCTTCGCTATCGGCTTTGAGCGCGAATACCGAAGCAAGGCCGCGGGCCTGCGCACCATCCTCATGATCTGTTTTGGATCCACCGTCTTCACGATCGTTTCGGTAGCGGCCGAAGGCGGCAGCGACGTGCGCATCGCCGCCAACATTATTACAGGCATCGGCTTTCTGGGCGCCGGTGTAATTTTCAAAGATGGCCTCACTGTAACCGGACTCACCACCGCCTCCACCATCTGGATTGCCGCCGCACTGGGAATGGCCATCGGCTTTGGCCAGTACTATGTGGCTATCGTAAGCTCGGGTATTGTGCTGGCAGTACTTACCCTGCTCGAAAAATTCACGCTTCTCATTGAAAGACTTCACCAGGTGCGCAACTATAAGATCACCATTAAGACCGACAACTTCCAGGTCGAATTTGAAAACGAACTAGCCGGCAGGAAGCTGAAATTTCGTCGTAAGCGCGACGTGAAAATACAGGCCGGGTATTACCTTGTTTACGATGTCGCCGGCAATGAAAAAAAACTGGACCAACTGGATCATTACCTGAAAACAAATTCAGGTGTGTCGACTTACGAATACTAACGCCGGTGTTGCAGCAATCCAACCACTATGCACCATTGCGCTGCTCCGTACGTCAGCATAATCCAGAAACCTGCCATTGGCAAAGGGGCAATAAACTTGTTGATCGCTAAAAGTGAATCGGAGGTCATAAAGAGAAGCGCACCACCCAGCACGAGCCAGAAACTCAACGTTGTTGTTTTTCCAAAGCGATACAACGCACTCAGAACCATCGTAACCAATACAAGCGCATAAATCACGACGGGTATTTTCAGCGCGCCGAGATGCGGAAGAAGGATGATCACCAGGCCCGCGCCCGCCAGCACAACCGGCATTGAATAACGGATGCGCTGTACACCCAGCAGGACATCGGCCGACGCATTTTGATGCTGCCGGTAACCGAGTATGTAGGCGACATGCGCCGCCAGGAATGCCACCAGCCCGGGAACAAACAGGTCTGATGCTTCGAATTCAGCATCAACAACACATCGCCTGCCAGCGAAAGCAGCAATGCGGATACGATCACGCCGGACACAAGCACTCTTGCATGGGCTGTGTAGTACAACAGGAGCGCGATTACGATGAGGGGCTTCGCGATCCAATGCCAGGCAGGCATCGACAGCAGGTGAGCAAGCAGCTCCGCAGCGTAGGCAAGGCCAAAAAGGCCCATCGAAATTTTTTTCATCTTGTTTGTAGTCTGTTCAAAGGCCGCGTGGACTAAGCATCAACCCGACGCACTACACAGGATTTGCCCTGGCGATGCGCATTTCATGATACCACTTTTACCGGCGACTTTGAAAACACAAGGTAAAGAAATGCAATGCCACTCATTACGCTGCACGTTACAAATGTGATGAAGAAGTTGGCCGGGTCGTTGTGATAGATGAGGCCCGATGCAAAGGCGCCTACGCCGATGCCCAATTCCATAAAAATGTAAAGGCTCGCGATGCCCCGGCCCTTGTTTGATTCAAGGCTCAGGTCGGTAGCCCACGCGAGCAGTGTAGGCGACGTCATGCCGTGTGCCATGCCGTATATGGTGATGCCGATCATTAGATCGCGTGGCGTGTTGCCCCAGCCAATTATCAGCATGGCCACAACGATTACCAGCGTGGAGACCCGAAGCACGGCTCTGCGGCCGTAGTAATCGGACGCTTTGCCTGCAAGCAAACGGACAGCGAGCGACGAGACTGTAAGAAAGGTAAACAATATGCCTTTGTTGCGAATGCCCACCGACTCGCCCAGGTCGGGCAACACGGTGAAAACGGTGCCATACGCAAACACGGCGAGGAACATGATGATGCACGGTACCAGCACGCGTGGCTCGATAAGGTCTTCTTTGCGCACCTTCAACATTTTCCTCGAAAACCTGGATGTAGCGGGCAGCGTTTCGCGCACGTTCATCATGATGACGATTGAAAGAAACCCGGACAACGACGAGCAGTAGAACATGTAATCTATACCGTAGGCGTTGGCGATGAGTCCGCCGGCAGCGGGGCCTGCTGCCATGCCTACCGCGCCGGCCGTGCCAAGTAGCCCCATCGCTTCGCCCCTCCTGTTGGCCGGCACAATGTCGGAGAGATAAGCCGTTTGGCCGGTGGGCGTAAAGCCTGTTGAGAACCCATGCGCAAGCCGCAGCAGAAAGAAACCCCAGATGCCTGTGACAAAAGGGTAAACAAAGCTGCACAGCAGGCAGACCACAGAACCGAACATCATCACGGGAACGCGCCCTACGCGATCGGCCAGCTTGCCGCTGAAGGGGCGCGAAATGAGTGCAGTGCATGTGAAAAGGGAAATGATCAAACCCTTGTGGTCGCCGCCGCCGAGTGAGCTGAGGAATGCCGGCAGTTCGGGAATGATCATGTTGAAGCTTGCAAAGAATAGCAACGAACTGGTGCACACCAACCAGAACTGGCGGTTGTAGATGCGCGTCTTGCTATGTGTGCCGCTCATTACGATTGGGCCTGCTGTTCCTGTGCGCCCAGCAGAAACGCTTTTATGAAATCGTCGAGGTCGCCGTCGAGTACGGACTGCGCGTCGGTTCGTTCTACGCCTGTGCGCGCGTCCTTCACGAGCTTGTAAGGATGCAGCACGTAGTTGCGTATCTGCGAACCGAAATCTATTTTCATTTTCCGGCCTCGATCTTGTCGCGCTCGGCATTGCGTTTCTCCATTTCAAGTTGATACAGTCGCGACTTGAGCATCTGCATGGCGCGCTCGCGGTTGGCATGCTGCGACCGCTCCACCTGGCACACGATTACAATGCCGGTCGGCTTATGCGTAAGCTGAACCTTGGTCTCCACCTTGTTCACGTTTTGACCGCCGGCGCCGCCGGAGCGCGAAGTTTGAATTTCTATGTCGGCTGCATTGATTTCGACGTTAATGGAATCATCTACGACAGGATACACGAATACAGACGCAAACGACGTATGACGCCGCGCGTTGGAATCGAAGGGTGAAATGCGGACAAGGCGGTGAACGCCTATTTCCGATTTCAGTTTTCCATAGGCAAAGTCGCCGTCTATTTGAAGCGATGCTGACTTGATGCCCGCCACCTCGCCCGACTGATAGCTAAGCTGCGTCACTTTGTAGTCGTTCTTTTCGCCCCACATAATGTACATGCGGTTGAGCATGTCGGCCCAATCCTGGCTTTCGGTACCGCCGGCCCCGGGGTTGATTTCAACGATGGCGCTTAGCTGGTCTTCGTCGCGGCTCAGCATTTTGCGGAACTCGAGCTCCTCCACGGCGCCTTCTGTTTTCCTGTATTCCCGGTCCAGTTCGTCTTCGCCAACATCTCCGGCTTCGTGAAACTCGTAAAGCACGTCGAGGTCTTCCACCAGTTTGTTTACCTTTTCAAAAGCGTCGGTCCACACTTTTTTCGCGCGGAGTGCTTTGAGGGTAGCTTCTGCCTGCTTGGGGTTGTTCCAGAAATCGGATTGCTGGGTGATTCTTTCTTCGTCGGTAACTTCTACAATCTT
>JAAURZ010000224.1 GCA_012031955.1 Bacteroidia bacterium | reverse complement strand
CGCTCGATATTTTCCACCACCACAATGCTGTCGTCAACAAGAAGACCCAGCGCCACCACCAGTCCGACAATGCTGAGCTGGTTCAGGTTGAAGCCGAATGCATTGAGTAGCACAAGTCCGATCGACAGCGACAATGGAATAGACACCATGACGATAGACGCCGCGCGCATGCCGAGCGGCAACAGTGTGATGGTGACAAGCAGTATGGCGATCATGAAATCCTTACCGAGGCCCGAAAGCCTGGTGTTCACATTGTCGGCCTGATCGAAGTGAGTGATCATTTCCACGTTGGCGGGCAACGCTTTTTGAAACGGTCGAGCACGGGCTGATAGACCTTCTGCGTTTCGCTGATGTTGTAACCGGGCTTTTGTGCCGCTACCACAAACAGGCAACGATGGCCGTTGAGGCGCGTGATGTGCTTGGACTCATCGAAAGTGATGAAACTGTCGGCAATGTCGCGCAGCAGCACGTTTTCGTCCGTTGGCGGCATATACGATGGTGTTGTTGATCTCATCGACAGAGCGGTAGTTGCCGCTTGTCTTTACGCTGAAATTCTTGCTACCGGCCACCACGCTGCCGCCAGGTATGTTGGCCATCTGGCTTTGTATGCTTCCCATGATGGCCGCGAGCGGTATGTTCATCTGCGCGATGCGATCGAGACGCAATTCAATCCGCACAATTTGCTCCGGCAGGCCGTGTATCTCCACGTTCTTTAGCATGCTCAGTTTTTCGAGTTCGTCTTGCAGGGCTTCGGCCTGGTACTTCAAGGCTGCGCGCGACGCATTCTCCGATATCAGTGCAATTTGCATGATGTTCACATCCGACGGCTGAAATTTCTCGATGTCCAGATTGTATATATCCTTGGGCAATTCGTCGCGGATGGCATTCACCTCGCGCACGAGTTCCTGGTATTTTTCGTCCGGGTCGCTTTCGTATTTGTATTCCACGCGCATTACCGCCAGTCCGTCGGAGATAGTGGTCTTGATGCGCTTCATGTCTTCAAGCTCGTTTAGCTTTTCTTCCAGCGGGTCGACAACCAACTCCTCCATGTCCTCGGGGCTGGTGCCCGGATACACGACTACGATGGCATACTGTGGGGCTTCTATCTCGGGGTCTTCGCTGCGTGGCATGGTGAGCAAGGTGGTCACACCCAGCGCGGCGGCCATGAGAAACATGATGAGCGTGAACTGATAGTTCTTAACCGCGTATTCTGAAATCTTCATGACTGTTTTATTCAATTACTTTGATGGGAGACTTGTCGGTAAGGTAGGCACTGCCCGATACGATGAGCCGGGTGTGGTCGTCGAGGCCTTTGGTAATGACGATCTCTTTTTCGTTGAAGGCTTCAATCGTAACGGGCCTTTTTATGGCGGTCTTGTTATCTGTTGTCACAAACACGAATCCCTCGTTGTCGTCAGCATCGAGCACAGACTCATAAGGCACAGACCATGCGGCCGATGGAGCACCGGCGTGGATGGTGGCGCTGCCGAACATGCCGGAGGCCAGCCTTACGCCGGGGTTTCGCAAACGAAGTTCTACGGTGAAGGCACCCGAGCGCGGGTCGGACGTTGCCGACTTGCGCAGCACCGCTGCCTGAAATGCCTCGCCGGGAAAGGCATCGATCCTTACGTCGGCCCTGTCGCCATTTTCAATCGCCGCCCACTGCCGGTCGCTCACGCCTACTTTCAATATCCAGTCGCCCGCCGTCACTTTGTTCACCATAAGCACAGGATCGCCAATGCCCACCACGGTACCTTTGTTAGCAAATTTTTGCAGCACCGTACCGTTGTCGGTAGCGAAAATGGCCGCATGGCTCTTGTTGAACGTAACCGATTTGAGTTGCTCGCTTGCCAGCTTCAAAGCCGTCTCCGAATTTTGCAGTTGTTCGAGTGTGGCCACGCTGTCGCGGTACAGGTTCTGCGCGCGCTTGAAATCACGCTCGGCCTTTTCGACACCCAACCGTGCCTGCGACAGCCCCGCATCAATCTCGGTGAGGTCGAGCGTGGCCAGCAACTGGCCTTTGCGAATGGCATCACCTTCATTTACAGTTACGGCCGCCACAACACCGCCGATCTTGAAACCCAACACCGCTTCATCTTCGGTGGTAAGCTGACCTGACACGATGACGGTCGCATCGCTCGTTGTCTTTTTTACTTCCATCAGGCGAACCGGAATGGGATCGCTGATCTTTGGAATCGGGTTGCTTTCACCTTTGCCGTCGGTGCACGCTTGCAGAAACAACAGCGCGGCAACAGACAGACCGCCAAGCGCTGACTTGAGAATGATGTTTTGTTTGAGAGGATACATATTGTTCGTGTGTTGTTGGATGATACTATTGAAATGAGTAAGCGGCGTTTTCACGTTCTACCTGGGCCAGGGCACGCAGCCACTCAAACTGGCGCAGGTTCACCTGCAACTGGGCGCGGGTAAGCTGATTGCGCGCGTCGAGAAACTCTATGAGCGTGTACACGCCAGCGGAGTAACCTTTGTCGACGAGGTTGAAGTAGCTTTGGGCTGAACGCAGTTGGTCGCTTGCGGCGGCCGCGCTACGCGCTGCACTCACAGCGTCGTTGCTGGCGTTCGATGCTGCCAGCATCAATTGCTTGCGGGTGTTTTGCAGGCGCAACTCCGTTCTGGCTATGTCGAGCCGGTTCTGCCGTATGCTGATGTTGGTTCGAAAACCTTGAAATATCGGTACGCTGAACTGCACGCCTACGAGGTAGTAACGCGACTGATCGTTGAATTTCCAGTCGGACGCCTGGCTGCCGAGGTCGAGAAAGGCGTTGACTTTGGGAAGCCTGGAAAGCTGCGAAAGCCTGAGCACGGATTGTTGTATCTCGCGGCCGGTGGTCAGCAGCTTCAACTCCTCGCGGTTGTCCACGCCGTCGGTGTATGTCGTCAGCAGTTGCGTGTCTCCCGACGTCACTTCCTCAATCGGCGTATCGAGCGGTCTGTTGAGAAGAAAATTAAAGTACTGGCGCGCATTGGTCTCCAGGTTGCGTGCCGAGGTAAGTTCTGCTTCAATGCCGGCTATTTCACTTTTCGAACGAAGCACACTCGCCGGCAGCGCTTTGCCGTTTTCCAGCAACGATTGATTTACGTCGTGGTTCTTGCGCACAAGCACCTCGGCGCTTTCATAAATCGCAACCGCCGCGCCCGCTGACAGGTACTGGTAGTAGGCAGTTTTTATTTCGTACACCAACTCGCGTTTGTAGAGGTCTACCTGCTGTTGCTCCAGCACCGCCTGTTGTGTCTTGATGGTGCGGTTCACGTAGAGGTCTGTATTGACAATCGGCAGGGTGGTTCTGACGCGCGCATCGTAGAAATTTTTAGGAAAGAAATTCTGCTCCACGTTCTCGATCTGCGGAAAGGCGTCGCTGGAGGTAAGCTGGTTAAGCGAAGCATACACCGGGTTGAGCAGGTCGCCTACGGGTAAGGCAATACTGCGACCGCCGTCGCCCGACGTATAGTCTACCAGTGCGGTAACGGAAGGGAGGAAATAGCTGCGTGCCGTCTGCAGCGCAGCTTGTGCCTGTTGCACCGCGATCGTTTTTTCCTGCAGCGCCAGGTTGCTCTTCAGGCCTTCCTTCACGTAGTCATCGAGCGTGGACTGAGCATGGACAAAGCTCAGGGGTAACAAGAAAATGAGTGCTGTTAACTTCATCCAAGCTGAGGCCGGCCGGGCGTTCAGACTTGCAGATTCTTTGTAGAGGGGTGCTTTTATTTCCATTGCTTATTAACTTTACACTGTTAAGTCGTTGGGTAAATTTTTTTATTGTGGCCGTTGGGGCATTCTTGTAAGAATTTCTACAACCATTTCAGTCGCTTTTTGAACAAGGTTCTCGCGATTTGCTTCGCTTACCACATTCTGGCGGCAGCAGATATTGATGGAACAGATACCGTGTACCATCGACCAGGTGGTAAAGGCAAACACCTCGGGTTCAAACCCTTCGAAATAGCCCGCGGCCTCGCACTCCCTGACGGTGCTCACCAGGAAGTCGAAGGCGCGTTCGCCCTCGGGCCAGTCGCCCGAGTCCTTCATGGCGGCCTTGAGCGGCGATTGCAGAATGAACATCAGGTTGTAAAACTCAGGGTTTTCAAGGGCGAAAGTGACATACGCCCTGCTTATCGCCTTCAGTCGTTCAAAGGGATCCTTTACGTGGGCAAGCGGACGAAAGTATTGATTGAGTAACGTGAATCCTTCTTGATGAAGGGCGTAAAACATGTCGTCTTTGTCTTTGAAATAAAGGTAGATGGTGGTGGGCGAGTACTCGATCTTTTCGGCAATGGTGCGAATAGACGTCTGCTCAAATCCCTTTTCGATAAACAATGCCTTCGCTGCTTCCAATATCCTGGATTTTAGCTCTTCCTTTTGCCTCTCCTTGCGTGTAGCGATGGTCATGTCTCCCCTAAATTGTTTTACTTAACGGTGTAAAGTTAATAAACGTTACGGAATCACAAAACAAAAGAATAACGTGGGCTATCAGGCCAAATCAGTCCTTTCCGAACAGGCGGTCGAAAAAACCCCTTTTCTTCTTGTTTTTGGCGGTTTTGTCGCCATAGTCCCGCGTTGCCGGGGCTTTTTCCTTACCCAGTAGCCTGTCGAGCCACGTCTGGTCTTTCTTCCATAAATCACAATTTAGCTGCCTGCGCATCCGGCCTGTCAGCTCCGGAAATGTTGCGCAGGAAATATCGACGAACGCGGGCGACGCATTCACCTGCTGCAAGAAGCGGCCGACAATCGGAAGCGCGGTGGCAGCACCCTGACCAAGCGCCGTCGACCTGAATCGTACCTGCGGGTCGTCGGCGCCAACCCAGGCGCCAACCACAAGACCCGGCGTCACACACATAAACCAGCCGTCGGCATTGGACTGTGTGGTGCCCGTCTTCCCTCCCATCTCGTTGCGCAGCGCGAACTGCGTGCGCAGCGCGACGCCGGTTCCCTCGTCCACCACGCGCCCGAGCATGGCATCACCGACCGGCACTTCCAGCAGGCGGCTGGTGGACTTGACGGTGTCGCCCTCCTTGATGGACCGGTCGTCGCCGAAAATAACCACGCCGACGTTGTCGCTTTCGAGGTTGAGCGCCATGCCGCGGATGGCACCGGGGAACTCGACCATCTCGCCGGCCTGCACGTTGTCGAGGCCATAGACGCGGGCGATGCCGTCGCCGACCGACAGGACCTGTCCGATTTCGGCAGACTTCCGCCTCCTGGCCGAAATTCTTAATCTGCTCTTTGAGG
>JAAURZ010000223.1 GCA_012031955.1 Bacteroidia bacterium | reverse complement strand
ACGACGAAGATGAGCGCAACTACGAAGTGTCCGGCCAGCGTCTTTCCTTTTCGAGCCATAGATAAAACCCAAATAGGTAGACTGGAAAAAAGAAATACGATAAGGCCTGTCGGTTTGTTGTAGCCGCCGGAAAGCCGACCCAGGTGAACGCCGTCAATGGTGTCGAAAGTGTAGTAAGGCAACTCACCCTTCAATTGGAGGTAGCAGTTGTACACGGGAATTAGCATGAGCGCGACGTATATGCCCAAGAACCACTTGAATTGCCGGAGGCCAATTCGCTCTGCATATCGAATAAACGCGATGGGCAGCAGACTGAAAACAATTCGGACAAGCTTTTGGATGTCGCCTCCAAAGGCCACGCACAATAACCCGTACACTATTCCGGCTCCAACAAGGTAAACGCCTGTTTCGCTGGTCGACCGGCTGGTGATCACCAACACCATCGCGCTGAGCAAAAGCAAGGGATAGATAAGCCAGTTTGTTTGTACGCCGAACAAGGTGGAGTCCCAATACAACGACACAGCAGGCAGCAAAGCAACGGTTAGCAAAAACACTGTAGTGAATTGTCCGACTATATTAATGCGCAGTTTGGTGAAGTCGATGGATGATTTCAGCAACACAATATTGACTGTTATGTAGATAATCTGTCAAGACGATGACTAAGATCGCTTGGCTTCAGGTAAATCAAATAGAATGCAATCACGAACAAACCTGTTCCTAAAGCAATCAGCACCGGGCTGTTCAACGAAAAAGTCGCTACTATTAATATGCCAGGCAGTATGCAGGCGGGATAAAAGGCGAGGTTGCTTTGCCGGAGTCCGTATTTACGAGTCATTCCGACTTTAAGCGGCGTTGTCAGAATCAAGGCGCCCACAATTCCCCAAATGAGGCCGACGTCTCCGAGCAGATAGTAAAACAACATCATGAGGCCAATACTCACCGATTTCATAACCAATTCAGACAATGTGTTGTGTTTTACATTTCCCGTGCCGTTGAGCACGTGGTGAGGAATGATATTAATGGTATAAAAGAAATTGGTAAAAAGGTAGATTCTGATAAACGGATAGGCCTGTTGCGCCAGTTCATTACCAAGCCACAATGATATAAGTGGTTTTTGCAGCAGCAACGCCGCGGCAATCGTAACGAATCCAAAGCTCACCACAATTGCCTGCATGTTGTGATAAAAGGTGCCAAGGTTCTCACCCCGTGATTTTTTGGCCGAGATAAGTGGAAAGACCCAGGAACTCGACGCACTGAACACTGCATGCACCTGCGTCATAACGAGGTAGCCGAGAGAATAGAATGAGAGTACCTCCACTCCCGAAAAATACGCAACAATAAACTTGTCGATGTTGGCTGCGACGATGGCAATCACGACTGCAGCCATGTCCATAAACTGAATCTGAAAATCTTGCGTGTGCTTTCTTTTGTGATGCGCGGCCGGAACGAAACTTCAGGATGGTGTTTCTTAATGAAGAAAATTTCAACACAAACAAAGGCAAACTGTATGACGATGGAGTTGACGAGCAAAATTGTCAAGTCCGCTTCATAGAACACCCATGCGATATTGGTAATGATAATGGCGGTTCTGGAAATGAACGAAAACTTTGACTGATGGTCGTAACGACCGAAACCCTGAAGAATTGAGAGTACAATAATCTCGATGAACTTCAGGGAAAATATAACAACGCTTAGTTGTATGCATACCACTGTGAGCGCGCGGCTTTCGTCGGATACATTGAACAAGTTAAAAACTGATACCAAATAGGCTACAAGAATGCCCATCGGTACAATGACGGCCACGATAATAAGTGAAAGACCAAAAGTGGTAGCGGTGATATTACCCACTTCGCGTTGGTCGCCCATGGCGTTGCTGCTTGAAACGTACCTGATGTTGGCATCCCCCAGACCCATGTTGAGCACGTTCATGGTCTGGCTGATGCTGTTGACGAGCATCCAAATACCAAATTGCGTGGTGCCGAGTTTGTGAATAAACAGCGGTGTGGCAATTAACATCACCACCGGATATGCAATGGTACCGAAAAGGTTCCAGGAAGCATTTTTGAAATGTTGCTTCTGTATGATCTCCGCTATCGTCTTGCGCAGGTTCACCGGGTGGTTTTCAAATTTTGTGAGCCGTGCAGCAAGTCGTGATACACTTGTGCGTACTGGTTGGCAACGATGTCGGCTTTGAATCTTTGTGCGTGAGCGCGAATCACCTCCCGGTCGAACGACTTGTTCCAAAGTGCATCGTCAAGCTGTTGCTGCAAATCGGCAGGGTCACCCACTGTGAACAGTAAACCCGATGTATAGTCAACCAGTTCAGGAATTCCGCCAACCCGCGACGCTACTACAGGTGTGCCGCAGGTTAGCGCTTCAATTACTACCAGAGGGGCGTTCTCAGCCAGTGAAGGAGTAACAAAGACATCGGAAGCGCAATAGTATTTTTGGAGCAGGCCCTGGTCTGCGATGCTCCCCGTGAATATAATATTGAGGTCGGGAGCAGGGTTAGCTCCGCCGCCAATTCCAACCAACTGCACTTGATCCTTTTTCGGCATAAGCCGAATGGCGTCCCAAAGCAAGTGTAAACCCTTGCGTGGGTTCAAGAGATTGTCGGCTACAAAGAGCACAATCTTCTTGTCGGCAGGCAGGTGAAGTTCGCTCCGCAGCAGGCGGCTCGCCGGCATCGGCGACGCATCAAAGGCGGGATTGTCGATGTGCACATGCCTGAAGCGTTTCAGCAACCGGCTGCTTTGTGATAAAGCGAGCAACCACTTTGACGGAGCCACCACAATGAGCTGGTTGTTGTTGAGCGCGGCAAGATTCGATTCTTTTAATCCAAGTACCTTGCCGGCATAGCGGTCGTCGATGGTGCCTTGCAACTGAGGGCACACGCCGCAATCTTGTTCAAAGCGCATGCATCCGTCGGCATGATGACAACCTCCTGTTAACGGATTCATGTCGTGCAACGTCCACACAAACTTACTCCTGGCGTGCTGCCCGAAAAAGTCGATGTCGCTGATAAAGTTGTTGACCCAATGCAAGTGAATGATATCGGCCTGTTCCAGTTCATTGATTGGTCCCGGAGTTTGCTCGTTTGCCGGGGAAAATATTTCAAATCCTGACGGCCTGTTGGCGAGGTTTGGATGCGGGTGCAGGCGCTGGAGTTTCTTGATAAGGGGAAACAGTGCCGAATGCGAGAAATGCTTCTTAATAAAATAGCGCGCGCCTCCCGATTGCAAATACACGTGGTTGGGTATGTTGCCAGCGTGCGTGCCGTACCTGGTCACCAACGTGGAGTCAACGTGATGTTTACGCAAAGCAACATGAAGGCGCCTCGCCGCTGCCGCCGCACCACCATACGATTGCGTATTTAGATGCACTACTTTCATTTAAACAATTTCCCGAGAATGTACTTTTTCACATAAGAGACATAAACCAGTTTGTTGCGGTACATGAGTTTGTCGAGGGTACATGCATTGGGTGCGAGCGGGTAAAGGAAGAGGCGGTTCAATTGGTTCAGATGGTCGCCGCGGTGAACGTGTCCGTTAAGAGACGTTGCAATCGTCTGGAATCCGCAGTTGTGTGCAAGGTTATACTCGCGCTGGCCCGCTTCCCGATGGCTGCCAAATGGAAACGCAAAGTGGTTCACCGGCTTACCGATCCTGGTTTCAAGCTCCGACTTCGAGTCGGTTATCTCCTTGCGCGCTTCGTCCTGGCTCAACCTGGACAGTGGAAAATGATTTACCGTGTGGCATCCGATGGTTACACGCGGGTCGCGACTCAGCTCCGCCACCTGTTGCCAGGTGAGGCAAAGCTCGCTCGTTCGCGCGTTGAGATCAAATTCGAGGCGACCTAGTTTTTCGAGAAATCGAAGTGGATCCCGAAAATGGTTACTGAGGATATCGCGTCGTGCCCTCAGAAAATTCCTGTCTTTTTCTTTTTGGCTGCGATTTGCGACGCGCCCTGCACCCGGCAAATTCAGGGTGTTGTTTTGTACTATGAGGTTTTCGAGTGCGAACCACCACAGGTTGGTGGTTCGATTGGGAAACGAGTTGGTAATGTAGATGCAAAAAGGAATGTTGTGTTTACGGAATATGGGATAAGCGTATTCAAGGTTATCTGTGTAGCCGTCATCGAGTGTGAAAGCAACAAATTTCCCGGCGGCGTGTTTGTCGTTATTGATGAGGGCAGGGAGCTGCTGCATGCTCACGAACATTTTGCCTTGCTTCTTTAGTGCGCTAATTACATACTCCAATTCGTCGGGCGAGAATTTTAGATTCTCGGTGTGCATGGTAGCACGCTTCTCGTACGGTGCCACCCGGTGAAGCATAAAAATGGTGCCGATGCCTGCCATCATTTTTTTGTAGCGATGATGGTAATAGTTACAGGGTAGTCGGCGTCGAAGAAGTCCAGTTCGGCATTGCTGAGTTCTTCGGCAGCAATTCCTTTGATGAAAGATATGGCGCTAAGCGAATTGCCGTGTTGCGCTGTGCGCACGTTATCGTCGCCGAATACAGCTTTGAATGCGCGATCGATGCCTTGTGGGTAAAAGCTCCAAAAATGTCCCCAACGATCGGCGTCAAATCGCGAAACCTGAGATATGCCACCGACGGTAGTTAGCATTACCCCGCCCGGCTTGAGTAATTTAAACGCACCTTCAATGGCGGCATTGAAAGGGTAAATAAAGTTGAGCACCTGCGTGCATATAAAGCAGTCGGCCACGGCTGCGGGGAGTTCGTTATGCTTTGAAAGATCGCCGATAATCGTGGCCCCTTTGTGTGGCTCCACGTGCAGTACTTCGTACGCCGTTACATCCGTTCCATATTTTTTGCTGAAACCAGAATCTGCAACTTCGAGCACAGTGCCTCTAATGTGATCGCGGTTGGCTGCAAGAAACTGCTGAATATAATAGCGATCGATAGGTGTGCCGCGGTCGAATCCGAATTTATTAGATACCGGCCTTACGTCGCGCAGGTCGTGCCACCGGAGTCGCGAAATTCTGAGCCTTGAGAGAATGCTGTCCAATATCATACTGGGAGTGTAGGTCTTCTTTTGTGATTGTCATTGCCCATATTACCGGATCATCGACATGAGTTTGTCTTTTATTTTAACAAACATTGGTTTTCTTGTCTTTCTGAAATAATCTGTAATAACCTGTTTCGCACTTCCACTTTCTTCAACATGGATATTGCGCACCGCTACCGGCAAGTTACTCGCCGGCGTCCAATAGCGTTTCTTATCCCATTTGGAACTATTGCTTCCACTAT
>JAAURZ010000222.1 GCA_012031955.1 Bacteroidia bacterium | reverse complement strand
CGGTGGCGCAGATGCGCTTCGGTATTCCCCGACCTCACGGCATGGGTCGACACCGTCAGCCCGCATTTCGCGCGTCAACGTCTCCAACTTGTTGCGCGAAGAATCGCATTTCGATAAAGTGGCCGACCCGCTGGCAGGCGCCTACGCGCTGGATGCGATGGTGGACGACCTGACTGTTGCCGCCTGGAACTTGCTGCTAAACCACGTTTCGTCATGAACCCCGACTTCAAAGCCGTCGATATCCGCCGCGTGCGAAGCACTGTCGGCCCAGCCGCCAAACCTTCGTGGACCAGCGCCGAAACGCTGGACATAAAGCCGTCCTACACGCGTCACGACCTGGAGGGGCTGCATCATCTTGGCTTCACTGCCGGCATACCGCCCTACCTGCGAGGTCCTTACGCCACCATGTATGCCACTCGGCCGTGGACGATACGCCAGTATGCGGGCTTTTCTACCGCCAGGGCTTCCAACGCGTTTTACAAGAAGAACCTGGCAGCAGGGCAGCGCGGCCTGTCGGTAGCTTTCGACTTGCCCACCCACCGCGGCTACGACTCCGACCATCCACGCGTGGCGGGCGATGTGGGCAAAGCAGGCGTTGCCATCGACTCGGTGCTCGACATGAAGATTTTGTTCGACGAAATCCCGCTCGACAAAACATCCGTGTCGATGACGATGAACGGCGCTGTGATCCCCATCATGGCCTTCTACATCGTGGCAGCGGAAGAACAGGGAGTGAAGCCGGACCAGCTAACCGGCACTATTCAGAACGACATTCTGAAGGAGTTCATGGTACGCAACACCTACATCTATCCGCCGGAACCTTCAATGCGCATTGTCGCCGATATTTTTGCGTACACGTCGAAGCATATGCCCAAGTTCAACACCATCAGCATCAGCGGCTACCACATGCACGAAGCGGGCGCGCCTGCGCAACTTGAGCTTGCCTACACGCTGGCAGATGGTCTCGAATACATTCGCACCGGACTGAAGGCAGGCATCGCGATCGACGACTTCGCGCCGCGTTTGTCGTTCTTCTGGGGCATCGGCATGAACTTCTTCATGGAGATCGCCAAGATGCGCGCTGCGCGTATGCTGTGGGCTGCCATCGTGAAATCATTTAACCCTCGAAACGAAAAGTCGATGGCGTTGCGCACGCACTGCCAAACTTCCGGATGGAGCCTCACCGAACAAGATCCATACAACAACGTAGCCCGCACCACCATTGAAGCAATGGCCGCCGTGATCGGCCATACACAATCGCTGCACACCAACGCGCTGGATGAAGCCATTGCGCTGCCTACGGACTTCTCTGCGCGCATCGCTCGCAACACGCAGTTGTTTATCGAAAAGCAAACGGGCCTTACCACCGTGGTTGATCCCTTCGGCGGATCGTATTATGTGGAAAGCCTCACGGGCCAGCTTGCCGAAAAAGCCTGGGCGCTCATACAAGAGGTGGAACAACTCGGGGGCATGACAAAAGCCATCGAAAGCGGAATTCCGAAAATGCGTATCGAACAGGCGGCGGCAGCCAAGCAGGCTCGCATCGACGCAGGGCGCGAGATAATTGTAGGCGTGAACAAATACACCGTATCTGAGAAGCCTGACTTCGACATTCTTGAAGTTGACAACCAGGCTGTACGCACGGAACAAGTGGAGCGACTCGCCCAACTGCGCGCGACCCGCGACGAACCAGCCGTGCAAGCGTCGCTTGCAAAGCTGTCGGATGCGGCAGCAACGGGCAACGGCAACCTGCTTGCGCTGGCTGTGAGCGCCGCACGCCAACGCGCGACGCTAGGTGAAATCTCCACCGCCATGGAGCAACAATTCGGGCGCTACAAAGCGACCATCAAATCGATCTCCGGCGTATATTCGGGAGAGATGAAAGACAACGAGTCCCTGAAAGCCGTGCGGAAGCTTGCAGACCATTTTGCCGAACTCGACGGCCGTCGGCCGCGCATCCTGGTTGCCAAGATGGGGCAAGACGGTCACGACCGCGGCGCCAAAGTAATTGCCACCGGCTTTGCCGACTTTGGATTTGATGTCGATATCGGTCCGCTGTTTCAGACTCCCGAAGAAGTGGCCACGCAGGCCGCTGAAAATGATGTGCATGTGGTGGGGGCCTCAAGCCTCGCAGGTGGACACAAGACGTTGGTGCCCGCGCTCATAGACGCGCTCAAGAAAATCGGTCGACCCGACATTATGGTAGTCGCCGGCGGGGTGATACCCGCGCAAGACCACGACTACCTGTACAACAAGGGCGTCGCTTTCATCTTTGGCCCCGGCACCGTGCTGACAGAAGCCGCCAAAACCATTTTGAACAGGCTCATTGAGCCCTAAACATACCCTGCTTCCCCCCTCGCCGGTTTCGGTGAAACCGCTATCACTCCATCAAGATGCGGTCGACATTTCGTCCTGAATTGATTAGTTTTAGAGTCCCAACGTAAATAACCCTGTTATGACCAAAGCAATCCGGTACACCCTGCTAATGGCTCTCGTGTGCGTGATATTGGGCGTTACCCCGGTGCAGGCGCAAAAGATCCTGAAGGACCTGAAAAAATCAGACAAGTATTACAATGCCGGCAGCTACGACAAGGCTGTTAAATACCTGAACCGCTTCAAGGCTAAAGCGAGTTCTAAACTCGGTGCCAACAACCCCTACCTGCCAGACTACTACTTGCGCGAAGCCAGGATTGCCCTCGCCCGAGGCGTGCTCAGCGGCTTTGAAGAAAGCCTGGCGAATGCAATCAGCGCAAGCCAGCAAGGAGAAGACCACATTCTTACGCAGGCCAACACACTGATTGGCGTAGCAGAGATTTACAACGAATATGGCAACTACCGGCTGAGCCGGCAATACATCAACCAGGCACGAGAGGTGCTTGAAAACGCATCGCAAATGACTGACGTGCTCAAGGGCCGTATTGCCTTGGTGGAAGCTGAAGCCATGATCGGCCAGGGCTTCTGCAACAGCGCGCTGGACATTCTCAATGAGTTTGAAAAGTACTTTCAGGCCGCGCCGTTGAAAAGGAAACCTACGTGGAAGATAGCGCCATCAAGAGCCGCCGCGTGCCGGAAGAAGAACTGCCTACCCGCTATGGCGACTATGCCAAGCTGCTTGCCTTGCGGGTATGGGCCTACGGTGTGAAGGGCCGCATCTCCATCATCGGAGGCGACGCCGAAACTGCCGACGTAGCCCACCAAGCGATGGATAGCTGGCTGCGCGGAAAGACGCGCTACCTGGGCGAAACGAACACAGTCGAAGAATACGGCCATTTCATTTTTGTGAAGACGTGGACAGAAAACCGTGGCAACCTCAACCAGAGCGACTTGCAACTTGGGAGACTACTCAATGATCTGAAAAAGAAGACCAATCCCAACAATGCGCTCGCGCATGAACTGTATCTCGCCTACCTCGAAGAATTGTTCCGCGAAGAAAACCGGGCGCGCTACCTGAACACGAAACTGGAATACCAGAAGGTGCTCGACAAATATTTTCCTAAAACGAGTTTGCACCGCATCAACATGCAGGCTGTCGAGTTCAACGCGCGCATCAGCCGTGAAAAAACAAAAGACCTCGAGAACGTAGCGCACAACATACTTACAGCCAAATCGTCTACCCAAGAATTATAAGACCACGGTGCGTGTGCTCAAGTTCCTGTATGAAATCGCCATCGCCGAAAAAAGGCTCACCAACGCCGAGAGCTACCTGAACCAACTCGCCGACGTGAAGAAGGAACTCTGCGGAGAAAATTCGCCCGAATACCACCTCGCGCGCGTGTACCTCGCCAACTTCTACCTCGACTACACCAACAAGCTCGACGAGGCCGAGAAAATATACGACGAGAGTTTCGCCGGTGTGCTCACAAAAGAAATTGGCGAACAGCACAAAGACCTGATCGACATCCTCAACCACATGGCCAAATTGTATGAGTTGAAAGACAAGTACGCCAAAGCTGCCCAGATGCTGAAGCAGGCGAAGGACGCGGCAAACTCCAAGTACCAGAACGACGACATTCTCTTCGGTATCGAACTCAACAACGTAGCCAAACTGGAAATAAAGGTCGGCGACTATGAAGCGGCTGAAAAAGACGTGGCTAAAGCCATCGAGATCATCGACCTGAAACACAACCAGGAATATGCTGAGTACAAACCGGCTTACATCGACGCGCTTGAAACACAGGCACGACTCTACGGCCTGCTGGGTTTGTTCGATGAAGCAGAGCGCAATCTTGATCGCACACGAAAAATTATAAGACGTTCCAAGGTACCGTTGAGCAGCGACTTGTCTACAGCTGAAGAACTGTCGGCGTTGTTCATACAACTTGGCCGCTATGCCGAAACCGACAAGCTGCTGGATGGGCTCATCGCCGAATACGAGAGTCTTTACGGAAGAAACACCCTGCGTCTTGTGGACCCGCTGGTGAATAAAGGCAACCTCCTGCTGGCGCGCGGCGACTATACGGCGGCCGACAAAGTCGCACTCAGGGTGCACGACCTGGCACGTAGTGTATACGGCGAGAATTCAACCAAGACAGCTTCAACGCAAAAGTTGCTGGGCGAAATACAATACACACTGGGCGACTACGACAAAGCGGAAGACAATTTTACGCGTGCCATCTCCAGCCAGGAAAAGCAATTCGGTCGCAACCACATCGAAGTGGCGCGAACGCTGTCGCGGCTGGCGCTGGTGAAATTCCACAAAGGCGATCGTAAAGACGGTGTAGAAAGACTGATGACGGAGGCGCGCGACATCATCTCCACAAAACTCGGTAAGGACAATCCGCAATTTGCAGAGATACTCAAAGACATTGCGGTGCTGTACATTTCACAAAAAAAATACGACCTCGCATTCAACTCGCTTACGGTTTCTGAAAATATATGGAAAGCGAAAGCCGGCTCGAAGAACAACATCAACCTTGCCAGTATTTACACACTCACCGGCGACGTGTACTATCAACTGAAAAATTATGACAAGGCTGCCGACTTCTACAAACAGTCGCGGGCTTTGTACAAAACCAATTTCAGCACCAAGCACCCCGAGTATGTGAAAATCCAGTCGAAGCTTGCGAAGGTGTACTACATGCAGAAGAACTACAAAGACTCCAAGTCGCTTATCGAAGAGTCGCTGGGCAACTACGAAGAGTTTATTAACGTGTACTTTGCAGCACTGAGCGAGCGTGAAAAAGCTAAGTTCTGGAACACCATGAAAGGCGATTTCGAGTTCTACAGCACCCTCGCCTTCAGTCCGCTGGAAGAATTCAAAGACCTGACCGATC
>JAAURZ010000221.1 GCA_012031955.1 Bacteroidia bacterium | reverse complement strand
CAACAGGGCTACGAGGACAGTTCTGACCATAGCACAAAGTTTCTCTGCAAGTTTAAACGTTATCAGGCAAAATTACCGGCCGTTCGACCTGAAACTTTGGAGTTTGGCCTTTGAATCGGGACTGGCTAAGCGAAAAGGCGCGTAAATTATTCCCACTCGATGGTGGCCGGCGGTTTTGAGCTGATGTCGTACACGACGCGGTTTACGCCTTTTATTTTATTAATTATCTCACTCGACACGGTAGCCATGAACTCATAAGGGAGGTGTGCCCAGTCGGCAGTCATGCCGTCGGTGCTCGTAACGGCGCGAAGGCTTACCACGCGTTCTAGGTGCGTTCGTCGCCCATTACCCCCACGGACTGAATGGGCAACAACATGGCGCCGGCCTGCCAGACGGAGTCGTAGAGCCCGTGATCGCGCAGCGCCTGTATAAATATGTAGTCTACCTCTTGCAGAATGGCCACCTTATCGGGTGTGATGTCGCCCAGAATACGTATGCCCAATCCCGGCCCGGGAAAAGGATGGCGACCCAGGATTTTGGGATCGATGCCAAGCGTTTTCCCTACGATGCGCACTTCGTCTTTAAACAACGTATTGAGCGGTTCAACTACTTTCAGTTTCATCGTTTCCGGAAGGCCTCCCACATTGTGGTGCGACTTGATGGTAGCCGACGGACCTTTTACTGACACTGATTCGATCACGTCGGGATAGATGGTGCCCTGGCCAAGCCATTTTACATCGGTGATGCGATGTGCTTCGTCATCGAACACGTCGATAAAGGTTTTGCCGATGGCTTTTCGTTTCGCTTCAGGATCTGTGAGACCCTTCAGGGCAGTATAGAACTTCTCTTTTGAATCCACGCCTTTAACGTTCAGGCCCATGCCTTTGTACGATTCAAGTACAGACGCAAACTCGTTTTTACGAAGCAAGCCGTTGTCGACGAAAATGCAATGCAGGTTGGCACCGATGGCGTGGTGCACCAGCATGGCTGCCACAGTCGAGTCTACGCCTCCAC
Source organism: Bacteroidia bacterium (assembly GCA_012031955.1). Next base: position 4,279 of record JAAURZ010000221.1, on the reverse strand, counting down.
TTAGCGCCATCACTACTTTGTCGTTGCCGAGTGTTTGTTTCAACTGGGCCACCGTCGACTCCACAAACTGGTCGGGTGTCCAGTCTTGCGAGCAACGGCATATGTGCACGACAAAATTTCTGAGCAGGTTTTTGCCTTCGAGTGTGTGTGTCACTTCAGGGTGGAACTGTATGCCGTAGGTTTGTTTCCCCTGTACTTTAAACGCGGCTATATTCACGGTCGATGTACTGGCGATAACCTCAAAATTTACGGGAATCGAAATTATCGTGTCGGCGTGACTCATCCACACCTGGGTATCCAGCGACATTTCCTTCAGCAGGTCGCTGTGATGATCCACGGACGACAACCTTGCGCGGCCGTATTCGCGGTGCTGCGAGGGTTGCACTTCGCCACCGTTGGCATGTGCGAGCAACTGTGCGCCGTAGCAGATGCCCAACACGGGCACGGTTACGTTAAGCGCCGCCAGGTCGACCATGGGTGCGTCTTTGTCGCGTACCGAGCATGGGCTACCCGACAATATTACGCCCTTAATATCGGCTGTAATAGCGGGAACTTTGTTGAATGGGTGAATTTCACAATAGACATTGAGCTCGCGTATTCTGCGCGCTATCAATTGTGTGTACTGGGAACCGAAGTCTAGAATGAGGATCTGCTCTGACATGGGTGCAAAGATAACAGATGCCTTCTGTGACGGACATTTCGACTAATTTTTTTTCCTCGTTCCCAATCAGCGGGTCACGAAGAGAAGGCCCACTTGAATACCGACATTGCTGAAGCCGTTGTAGTCGTAGGACTCGGGTTTGCTGGTGGCATAGTCGTAGTGAACGGCAGCCATGACGCCGATCTTGCGACTGAAGGGAAACAGAACGCCCGCCTCGGGCCTCGCCATAAATCCCCATTTCGATTCGCTGTCGCGGTAGATGTTGTAGAAAACGACGAACTCATGATTGGCGGCGCCAAGGCCAAGCCCGACATAGGGCAGTATTTTGCTGCTGCCGTCAACAGGCTTCAGGTAGTATTGGCCGGTAACTGTAAGGCCATAGGTGTACACGTATTTGAAGTAATCGGTATGCACCGCCCCGGACGAACTCACAATGGTAACGGGCTCCTGGTATTGGCGGTACGTGGCCCAATTGCCGTCGAAGCCTGCGGAAAACCTTTGGTTGATCATTTTGCGAAATCCAACTTTCATTCCCAACGCACTCACTTCACCTATCCAGTTGGTGTTGGTCATGGGCTTGTTCACATCAAGCGCCACGTAGAAGAACCGGTCGTATGCAGCGTAGTCGTCCCGTTGTCGGGCAACGGACTGCTTTTTATAAGTAACCGTCGTATCCTTTTGGTCTGCACGCCTTCGCGGGGCTCCACATATTGGGCGCGGACTACCTGCGCCATAGCCACCACGCCGATCAATATCATCATGTATTTCTTCATGGCTATTTTATTATGTACGGAGATTGAACAAAGGCCTGGTCGATGGCGTCGTAGGTTTGCTGCTCCAGGTCGAGTATGCTGATCAGGTCGCCCATGTACGCATTCCACACCACTTTTACCTCGTTGCTGTTATTCACATTTTTCAGGTCTATCAATTCTATGATGAGCACGGCGGTGTCGTAAATCTGTGTGTTGACGTAGGGGTAATAGTAGTACGAGCCGTAGGGGGTAATAATAGCCGCCATAGCCGCCGTAGCCAGGGTAGATTACTTGCTGAAACACATCGAGGTTGCGCACGATGTAAATATTGACAGCCACATCAGGATCCTGATCGGGGTCCACCTGCGAGAATCCGCGGGCATTCATGTTGCTGGTAGCCTTCGCGATAATCTGCTTGGCATACGAGTCGAAAAGGTACTCCGGGTCGCTGTTGTAGTTCGACACGAACCCAATCGTATCTTTTCGAACCGTGTAGGTGGTGTAGCTGCTGAAGTTGACGGTGTTGTCGTAGTTGGTGGACACCACCAGTTGGTCTATCAACTCTTTTGCATCCGGCTCGGGCTGACATGACCAGCCGAGAAATGCCACTGCAAGTGCGACCACATATCTGATTATCTTCATAGTTAAAAAATTATTTTTTGGACTTAGGAAATGGCCTCGTTAATCGTCATGCTGTTGAGTGAACAATCGTATAAGCCATTTCACATTCGTATTTTTCAGGATTACGGGTTGTACAAGATAGTGTAATAACGAACTACATTGATGTTTGGTGTAGCCCTGCTTGCACTACCTATATAGACACATCTATTTACGAAATGGTTTAATGTGCTACAAGAATAAACCAAACCCAAAAGGGCAACAAATAGGAGCGTAGACAACGCCATCTGCTTCAGGTATGGATCGAGTGCTGAAGAAGGCCTCGTTGCTACGGCCCACCCATTTCTCAGGAAAAGCGGCAGGCTGAGTAGGTAAATAAACTGCCCCACAGACACAAAGTGGCTAAAAGAGTATGCCAGCGCTGCAGTCCAGCCGGACGTGATCAGCACCCAGTGATAGACAACAGCATTTTTGCGCCCGATGCGCACAGGTATGGAGAATTTACCCGCCCTTCTGTCAGAGTCAATGTCGCGTATATTGTTGACATTAAGCACGGCTATAGAGAAAAAACCGCAACTCATCGCAGGCAGTACGTTCGTCCAGGCCAACCGCTGGGTGAAGAGGTAGTAAGAACCCATCACGCCCACCAATCCGAAAAAGATGAGCACTGACAAATCGCCCAGGCCGATGTAGCCGTATGGCCTCCGCCCGACGGTATAGGCGATGGCCGCAAAGATGCTGAGCAGGCCGAGCCCGAAGAAAAAGCCGATAGCCTCCCAGTTGAGCCCGAATGATACAATCAAAAGGGAGACACCGCTGCCAAGGCAAAGTGCTATGAAGATATAGATGGCCATTCGCATAGCGCCTATGCTGATGGCACCTGCCTGCACGGTACGTCGTGGGCCTTCGCGATGCTCATTGTCTGCGCCATTCACCGTATCGCCATAGTCGTTGGCAAGATTGGAGAGTATTTGCAAAAAGACAGTAGTGGCTACGCACAAAAGAAAAACAGACCAACGAAAAGCGGCAGCGTCGGCAGCAAGGAACGCGCCCATGCCGATGCACGACAGCGCCAGGGGCAGCGTACGCAGACGAAAGGCTTGCAACCATATTTTTACAGATGCTTGTTCCATTGGCTTGAGGAGATTATTTCAAGACAGCAGCCACGGTAGTCACCGGCGTTTCGCCGTTGAAGGACTTGATAAGCTCGCCCCTTGGTCCATACACATAAATGGAAGGCGTGCGCACTTGCCCGAACGTATTGATTACATTCATCACCTCGGTGTACGCGAAGACCACGCCGGGCTTACCCGCAAGTTGATAGTCGGTAGCGAATTGCGCAATCTCGGGCATGGGGTTGGACGTGATGAAGTAGAGTGTGTATTTGCGAAAGCTGTCGAGGTTTTCCCTGAACTCCTGCGCCTCGCGCTGGCAGTGATCGCAGTCAGGCTGAAACAGCACCAGAATAATTTTGCCCTTCAGCGTATTTACATTTACCTGTTTGCCATCGGTGGTTGTGAGCAACAGGTTGGGTAACTCGCTTGCCATTACAGGCTCGAATGACGCTGCCGTGCTGTCCGGCGTCGGTGTTCCGCTTTCGCTGGAAGAGAAAGACCAGTATGCCACGACGGCTGCGGCTGCTACTACGATGATGCCAAGAATTCTTTTCATAGCCCGGATTTTGACCGAAATATAGGTTGCAGATCGGCAACCGTCAAAGGTCAGAGTCCCAAAATAAGTTTCAGCTTCACATACCCGGTCTTGCTTACCGGAATTTGCGTGCCGTTTCGCAGTATGGCAAGGTGGCTTTCTTTCTGGTACGGCTCGATTTTGGTGATTTGGTTGATGTGCAGAAGGTAGGACCTGTGCACCCGCACGAACTGTTGCACGTCGAGCGACTGTTCATAAAAACTCAACGTTTTGTTTTTCAAAAATGACCCCTCAGCCGTTACGATCTTCACATAGTCGTCGTCGGCCTCCAGGTAATGGATGTCGTGTACCGGGATTATCTTTACGCGGTTGCCTGTCTTCACTACGATGCGATTCTGCTGCGACGGCGTCCGTGACATGCTGTCAAGCAGTTTTGAGTTTGTTCCGCAGCCGTGCCTGCCGATGTTTCCTTAAACTTCGTCATCGCTTTTCGAAAGCGGTCCTCCGAAAATGGTTTCAGCAGGTAGTCGATGGCATTGGCTTCGAATGCCTTGATGGCGTATTCGTCGAATGCGGTGGTAAAAATAACAGCGGGGGC
>JAAURZ010000220.1 GCA_012031955.1 Bacteroidia bacterium | reverse complement strand
GCCTTTGCTTTGCAAAGCCCTGGGACCGACATCTCCGACCCTTTTCAAACGGCCTACGGCTGGCACATCATGCGCCTCGAAAGAAAAATTCCACTGGGAAAACTGCATGACATAGAGGCTTCGCTTAAGAACAGAGTTGCGCGCGACGAGCGCGTGCAACTCTCCAAGAGCACACGGCGCAGAAGCTGAGAAAAGAATTTGGGTTTGCTGAAAATGCCGCTGTGAAGACGTCGCTCCTAAGTCGGGCCGACACCACGCTGCTTAAGGGTAAGTGGACAATTCAACTCTCAGAAAAAGAAAAGAAAACGACGTTGTTCGAACTTTTGAAGAAGAGGTATACCGCAGGCGATTTTGTAAACTACGTGAAGCGAAATGCGCGCACCTCGGCCGGCACCGCTTCGCAATACGTCGAGACACTATACGGCAATTTTGTAGACTACAGTATTACCGGCTTGCTCGAACAGAAAAATAGCCTCTCAAAATCCCAACTATCGCATGCTGCTCAACGAGTACTATGAGGGCATACTTTTGTTCGACATCATGGAAAAAGAAGTTTGGAATAAGGCCTCCGCCGACTCCATTGGGCAACATGAATTTTACTTGCAGCATGCGCAAGACTACAATGCCGGTGAGCGCGTACGGGCAGAATTGTACATCACCCAGACGGCGGCAGCAAGGACCGAACTGAGGGCAGCGATAGTCGCTGGTAAGGATACCGCAGTAGATACGGTGATTTCGGCCTACAATATCAGGTTCGAAAAGGGCCTGTATGAGCAAAAGGACCGGCCCGTTTTTTCCCTCATCAGTTGGTCGCCCGGGGTGCATGAGGCCGAAAAGGATGGAATATATTACCTTGCCAAAATTTCCGAAATACTTCCTCCGGGCCCCAAAACGTTTGAAGAAGCAAGGGCCACGGTAATTGCAGACTACCAGAATGAACTAGAGCGCATTTGGCTCGGAAAACTGAGAAAGAAGTATCCTGTGAAGGTGAATGAGAAAGGCAAAGCATACATATTCAAATCGCTTAAAATTTAGTATTGCAGGCCTGCTACTTGTGGGCGCAGTGGCCGGCTGTGAGCAGCTCGGGCTGGGGGGAAAAAGTACCGATCCCGAAGAAACGCGCGAAGTGGTGGCCAGGGTGCACGACACCTACCTGTACCGCGACGAGCTTGCCGGCATTGTGTCGACAGGTGTGACCAAAGAAGATAGCACTGCCCGTATTGAAGGCTACGTAAACAGCTGGATACGAAAACAACTACTCATACAGGAGGCAAAAAGGAAAATCAACATCAACGAAGCGGAGGTGGAACGCAAGATTCTCGACTACCGTTACAGCCTGATCGCCTACGAATACCAGACATACATCGTGAAACAGCAACTGGATACGATTGTATCGGCCGATGAAATTCGAGAATACTACACAGGGAACATCGACAACTTTATTCTGAAACAAAACATCGTAAGGGCAACCTTTATTAAGGTCCCAAAAACGGCACCAAAGACCAATAAGATCAAGGAAATGATGTTTACGCGCAAAGAAAAGGACGAGAAAGAGCTCAAATCCTACTGCCTGAGCTTTTCGGCCGCCTATCATATTTCCGATTCGTCATGGATGGTTTTTGATGAACTTGTTAAGAGTTCGCCGTTGACCGAAATACCCAATAAAATCCAGTTTTTGAAGTCGAACCCCTACTATGAAACATCCGACGATAACTATCTTTACTTTTGAAAGTAGATGAGTATCGGATTTCCGACAACGTTTCTCCTATGGAATTCGTGAAGGACGAAATCCGCAACATTATACTCAACAAGCGCAAGGTGGAGATCGCCAAACAACTGGAAGATGAAGTGTACAAAAAAGCCGAAGAAAGCAGTGAATTTGAAATCATACGTCAATAGTGCCCTCAGGCATGCCCGCGTGGCATGGCTGGCGTCAATCCTCGGGCTCTCCGTTGCCCACGCCCAGGACGAAGGATTTGTTGTGGACAAAATTATCGCCAAGGTCGACAACTACATCGTGCTCAAGTCGGAACTCGACAGGGCCTATCAGGACTACGTCACCAATGGAGGCACACCCTCAGAGCAGGCACGGTGCCAGTACATGGCATTGCTGATAAGAAACAAGCTGATGATGGCCAAAGCCGAAATCGACTCGGTGGTGGTGCTCGATGTTGAGGTCGACATGAACACGCAAAACCGTATCGACATGATCCTGGCGCAGTCTGGCAATACACCCGAGCAGCTCGAAACCATTTACGGCAAGTCCATGGAACAGATCAAGTCTGAACTCCGCGAACAAATTCGCGAGCAAATGGTGGTAAGGGAAATGGAGAAGACGATTACCAAAGACCTTGCCGTAACGCCTGCGGAGGTAAGGCGATTCTTCAACAACATTTCAAAAGACTCTCTTCCGTATTTTTCCGCAGAGGTGGAAGTGGCGCAAATAGTGAAAGTGGCCGAAGTGAGCCAGGCGCAAAAGGAAGCCACGCGCAACCAACTGATAGACCTGCGCAACCAATTGCTCGGCGGCGCTGACTTCACAGAACTTGCCAAAAAATATTCAGACGACCCCACCGCGTCGTACAACGGCGGCGACCTGGGCTGGGTAGGTCGTGGCCAGCTTGTGCCTGAGTTTGAGGCGATGGCCTTCAAACTGAAGCCCGACGAATTTTCCATGCCGGTGGAAACCCAGTATGGCTATCACCTGATACAACTGCTGGAGCGCCGGGGCAACGAGTACCATGCACGTCACATTCTGGTTTCCCCTACGCCGTCGCAAGACGACCTCACGCGCGCATCTAACTTTCTCGACAGCCTGCGCACGCGGATACAAGGCGACAGCACTACATTCGAGAAAGCGGCAAAGGAATACTCCGACGACCCGGGTACCAAGGGGCAGGGCGGTTATTTTATGGACGCCGACGGAGGCACGCGCCTTCCGGTGGAAGACCTCGATCCCGTGGTCTATTTCAAGATCGACTCGATGAACCTTGGCGATGTGTCCAAGCCAATTGTTTACCGTACCGACGACCAGAAAAATGCTGTGCGCATCTTGTATTATAAGTCGCGCGTAAGCCCTCACCAAGCATCGCTAGAGCAAGACTGGCACCGCATTCAATCGGCAACGATGAATGAGAAAAGAAATCGCGTATTGCAGAAATGGTTCGAGAAAGCGCGACACGATGTGTTTATCAACATCGACCCCGAATACGATTATTGTGGAATTCTAGACGAGTGATTGAATGGCCAAATTCTCTTCCGAAGTAGAAGCTGCCGACGCGCTGGCGACTACGTACAAAAACCTGAAAGCAGAAATATCGAAAGTAGTCATCGGCCAGGATGAGGTCGTGAAGCTTGTGCTTACAGGTATTTTTTGTCATGGCCATTCGTTGCTGATAGGCGTACCCGGCCTGGCCAAAACCCTGCTGGTGCAAACCATCGCTACGGCGCTCGACCTGCAATTCAAGCGCATCCAATTTACGCCGGACCTGATGCCGTCAGACATTGTCGGCGCTGAAACGCTCGACAAAGAGCGCAACTTCAAGTTCGTGAAAGGCCCGGTGTTTGCCAACATTGTGCTGGCCGACGAGATCAACCGCACGCCACCCAAGACACAAGCTGCCCTCCTTGAGTCCATGCAGGAAAATGCCGTGACTATTGCCGGCGTCCGTTATGAACTGCCGAGGCCTTTCTTCGTGCTGGCCACGCAGAATCCGATCGAACAGGAAGGAACCTATCCCCTGCCCGAAGCTCAGCTCGACCGCTTCATGTTCGACATACAGCTCACTTACCCGTCATTTGCCGACGAAGTGCTTGTAGTAAAGAACACCACTGGCGACGTGCGCACCACGATCAACAAGTGCTGAGCGGCCAGGACATCGAAGACTTTCAACACCTGGTTCGCCAGGTACCCGTGCCCGACAATGTGATTGAGTACGCTGTAGGCCTCGCGAACAAAACACGCCCTGGCGTAGCCGGCGGTTCCGCAGTGGCCAACGACTACCTCGAATGGGGTGCCGGGCCCCGGGCGTCGCAGTACCTTGTGTTGGGTGCCAAGTGCAACGCCCTGCTCGGCGGCAAATACTCCCCCGACATCGAAGATGTGCAAGCCATCGCCAAGCCCGTCCTGCGTCATCGTGTTGTCAGAAATTTTAAGGCTGAGGCAGAGGGTATCACCGTAGACAAGCTCATAGAACGGTTACTGGATTAAAACAGCGTAGTTGTTAGTGCTATGCCCACGTAGTCGGCAGTGATATCGTAAATGCTGTCGACTCGCCGGGCTTTGACCGGAATGTGAGTTCACCATCATGCTGCTGTATGATGTTATAGCAAATAAACAATCCTAGTCCTGTGCCCTTGCCAGGTGCCTTGGTAGTAAAAAACGCCTCCATTACCCGTGGCTGAATATCGGCCGGTATTCCAATCCCATTATCTATAATACTGACCAGCGTTCGGCCCTGTTCGCTAAATATCCTGATTGTGATCAGCTTGTCTCCCTCAGCGCGCTCAAGTGCATCAATAGCGTTATCGAGCAGATTAAGGATGCATTGATTCATTTGGGACGTGTTCACCCGTACCTTGGGCACGGGTGCAAAGTCGCGCACAACATTTACATTGGTGTCCTTCAGCTTGCTTGCCATCAGCACGAGGGTGCTCTCAACACATTCACTTATGCTCACAGTGAAGTCTTCCGGAAGTCCCGTCTGCGGTCCGGAGAACGTACGCATGCTATTGATAATTTCCGTGGTTCTGGCCACGCCGTTGCTGATTGAGCTTTCCAGGCTCTTCAGGTCCTGAATAATGCTCATCATTTTGTTGAGGTCGGCCTGATTGCCTTTTTCTACTTCCTCCTTCAACTCCTGGTGTGTGTATGACAGGGCTTGCGTGCCGCCGAAAATGAAATTTAGTGGATTGTTCAATTCATGTGCGATGCCGGCTGTAAGCACACCCAACGACGCCATTTTCTCAGCATGCAGAAGTTGCGCTTGTGTTGTATGAAGCGTGTCGATAGTGGTAAGCAGTTCTTCCGATTGATTACTTATGGTTTTGTTCTTTAGCTCAAGACTTTCGTTCGCTTGTTTCACAATCCGGTTCTGTTTCCGCAGCATCACGATCAACGACATCACGATCACGAAAACAATTGCAAACACAGCAATGACAATTCGCTGCCAGAAAAGCTGATCGTTTTGTATTTCCGCGTCACGCCTGAGGTACTCAATCTCAGTTTCCTTTTGCTTCATGTTAAATTCCATCTCGATAAGGCCGAGTTGCTGTTCATTCTTCATGGCCATAACC
>JAAURZ010000219.1 GCA_012031955.1 Bacteroidia bacterium | reverse complement strand
CGTCTGCGGCGGCGGCGGAGTGGGCGGTCGCGCTGTGGCCTGACGACACTGCGGGGCGCGTTCAGATGCGCTTCACGCGCTTCCTGGACGTCATGGAGGTGCCGTATGCGGCAAACGTGCCTGCTGCGGACGGCAGGCTGAGCGTCCATGTGCTACTGCGCAGGGACTTCGACCAGGTGCGCAGCCGCTGCTTACTCACACACACCCGTGTTCTACTCGGCTACACGGTGCTATCACCGCTTCCACTGCCCCTGCTGCATCACTGCGCGGTCAACAAGGGGTGCAGAAACACTGTTGCAGTGATGCATCACACCGTTTGTAGCTGAATTACACCATGCAACATAGAACAATTAGACCTGAAAATATAGTATTTTGTCTATGTATTTTTTATTGTGTGATATGCTGCATAATGCGTGCAGCAGCCGGTGGCGGTGATGTTCTCGCCGGCGTCCAACTACATGACGGGGCACGGCGTGGAGGGCAACTGGCAGCCCACAGGCCCTGTGTCCATGGAGACAGAGATGCTGGAGGCGGAGGGCCTGGCCGTGGTGCGCGTGGTACGAGGCGCGGCCGAAGGCTGTAACATCGTAATCCCGCCCCAAAAAATTGCCGAAATACGCGAGAAAAAGAAGATTGTGATAGATGAGCACTCTGGTCGTATATTAGCAGACGTAGACATGGACTCTCTGGATGACGGAGACAAGCCCAAGACCGCTCGATCGGCACCAACCACTTCAACAAGAAGAAGGAAAGTTGAATAAGAGATTTGCAAAGGAAATAGCAAAGGCGGGTGCAATAACCTGCCTTTTTTTATGTGCTGCCGCCAACCTCGCGGTTGCGCAGCAATGGGAATTTGATGAGACCTCGAAGCGGGCCTACGCCCACGTGCTTAATTTACAATTGTCGGAAGCCCGGGTGCTCCTGCCCGATCCCAAAACATCGGCGGAACTTTATGTGGCGTCGCTGGCAGACGCACTTGAACTGCTCATCACGGAGGATGGTGAACTGTATCAGCAATATCACGAAGTCTACCAAGACCAGGCTTGATAAAAAATCAAAGGGAGCTGATCGCGACGACCTTTTTCTTCACGCTGAATTGCGGCTGCAGTGGTGCTTTGTCTACCTGAAATTTGGCCACGAATTCGACGCAGCCTACAACCTGCGGCAAGCCTACCTGGTGGCGCAGGAGTGCAAGCGAAAATATCCCGACTACGAGGCGATCAAAAAAACGTCGGGTCTTATTGAGATCATCGTCGGGTCCGTGCCGGAGAAATACAACTGGGTGCTGCACCTGCTGGGCATGCAGGGCTCCATAAACGACGGCCTCACCGAACTGAAATCAGTATGGCAAACAACAACGCCGACAACGCCGACAACCCCGACAACCCTTCGCCTTTGAGGCCGGGCTACTCTACTCGCTTGTAAACGGCTTTGTGCTCCAGCAGACTAGCGTGGCATTTACTGATGTGAAGTCGATTATCAACGCCAATCCCACGAACCGGCTTGCGCTATTCCTGGGAGGCGCGCTCGCTCTCAAGAATTCATCAAGCGAAGAAGCACTAAAGATGTTTCTCGCATTGGAGGCCCAGCAAACGGGGCTGCCCGTCTACTACGCTTACTATCTTAAAGGAGAGGTTTACCTTCACAAGGCTGACTACCTGAACGCGATAAGCGCCTACCGGTGGTTCGTTAATCATAACATGGGGCAGAACTACATTAAAGATACACACTACAAAATAGGCTTATGCTACTGGCTTAACGGCAATGTGAGCGACGCCTACGTGGTATTCAAAAACGCGAAGGGCCTGGGTAAGGAATCAACCGAGGCCGACAAGTACGCGGCACGCAGCATGGCCGATCCGGAATTGCCAAATGTGCCGCTCACAAAAGCCAGGTTTTACACCGACGGCGGACTACTACGACAACGCCAGGCATATTCTCGATTCGATCACGCCTGTCGACCTGCCGACGCAACGCGATAAAACAGAGTTCTACTATCGCAAGGCAAGGTTGCTCCATAAAACCAATCAGTATGGCGCTGCAAAATTATTCTACCAACAAACCATAGACGCCAACGGCGCACAACCCTGGTACTTCGCCCCTAATTCTTGCCTGCAGATGGGCTATATACTTTTACAGGAAAAAAATGAAAGCGCGCGCGCGCACAATTCGAAAAGGCGCTGTCGTATAAACGGCACGAATACAAAAACAGCATAGACGCCAAGGCCAAGACCGCGTTGGCTCAACTGAACAAACGCAAATGACTTACGTCGTTGAAGGTTTTGAGGGTAAACATGGTACCTGTGTGATGCAACACGTATAGTCCGAGGTTGGCGTGCTCGAAATAATCCATGCACCGGAGCGGATAATTCAACAAGTGACACAACAGCACCCGCATGGCGCGGCCATGCATGCAAAGCAAAACCGTGTGATCGCCTGGTCGGGAGAGCAATAGTTCAATCGCGGGCCGCAGGCGCGCCACTACATCAAGCGGACTTTCTCCCCCTTCGATCCGATGATCCACATTGCCCGCCTGCCATTGAGCCAGCATGTAGTGGTAATACTCATCCTCTTCGGGTGTAATCTTCTGCCCCTCCTTCTTTCCCCAATTGATCTCATTGAAATTCGGCATGGTGGTGATCGGAATACCCAGGTCTGTAAATCCCTGTACCGACTGCTGGCTGCGCTTCAGGGCACTGGCATATATTCTATCGAACTGTATGTTCTTGTAAACCTCGAAGAAGGCTCTTGCCTGGCGCCTGCCTGTATCATTGAGGTCGGTGTCAACGCCGCTACCCTGTACTATACCTTTTAGATTATAATCCGTTTGACCGTGCCGGATAAGATAGATTTTTTTGATGCCCAATTTTCCTTTATTTTGGCCCGTCCATTTGAATGATTGGTGGACCCTCAAAAATAGCTAATTAGATTTATCATCATAGTGTTCGCGCAAGCGTATGGGAATTTTGCCGCCGGTACCAACGTAGAAGAATTAAACAAGTGGGCGAAAGGCACGATGGCCGAGCACCTGGGCATCGAGATCACACAAATTGGTGAGCAAAGCATGGAAGCGCGCATGCCGGTGGACCATCGTACGCATCAGCCACTGGGACTGCTTCATGGCGGCGCATCAGTAGCCCTGGCCGAAACACTCGGAAGCCTCGCTGCCACCTGTTGTGTTGACCGGAGCAAACAGTATTGTGTAGGATTGGAAATCAACGCAAACCATCTGCGGAGCGCGAAGAGCGGATATGTATATGGCACGACATCGCCCATCCATATTGGCAAGCGCACACAAGTTTGGGAAATACGCATTACCGACGAACAAAAGAAATTAGTTTGTGTTAGCAGAATAACCCTGGCCGTACTCGATAAAGCAAATTGAACGTGGAGCGAATAAGATCGAATGAAGTAACAACCGAGTCCGCTCACAAGCACTCCTTACTCACCCAAGACCTTCGCGATATTTTTTCCTTTGCCGTCACCAGCGGCTATTCGGGTGCACTGTGGCGGCTGCCCAATGAGCAAAATAAATTTCTCGTGCTTGCTCATGAAACCTTGCGTAAAGCAAAGGGCACTTCTTTCGACGACTTGCAACCGGGATTTATCTTCGCGCCTTTTGATAAGTCGCAGGCCGACTACTTTATTCCGGCCGATTACGCATTTTCATTTTCCGACGATGGTATGCTTCCTCCTTCAGACGGAACTGAAAGCGCTTCGCATGCATGGTTGGAAGAGAAGAGAAAATCAAACGGGCCGACTGCACCCCCCGTTTTTTATCGGCGCCAGTCCGACTTACAGGGTAAGTCCCTGAACCAGGAGGCGTATGAACAACTGGTGAAGCACTGCCTTACGGCAATCGCCGACGGGCGCATGGAAAACTGGTGCCGTCGCGCTACATGCAGATCTTTCTTCCCGACGATTTTGATCCGGTGAAATTGTTTAATCGCCTCTGTCAAGAATATCCGCACGCGCTTGTTTCGCTTGTCACAATCGCCGGCGTTGGCACCTGGATGGGGGCCACACCCGAACTGCTTGTGCGAGTAGAGGACAAGCGACTGTTCCACACTATAGCACTTGCCGGCACTAAACCATATCAGGCCGGCACAAACCTCAAATCCGTTGCCTGGACGCAAAAGGAAATTGAGGAACAAGCGCTGGTGGAGCGTTACGTGATAAGCTGCTTCAAAAAAATACGACTCAGGGAATACGAAGAACACGGACCTAAAACAGTGGTGGCCGGTAACCTTATCCATTTGCGTTCCGACTTTATCGTCGATATGCTCGCCACTAATTTTTCACAACTCGGCTCGGTGATGTTGCAACTCCTTCATCCTACGTCGGCCATTTGCGGCACCCCTATGGAGGCCTCGGAAGCATACCTGCGCGAGCATGAGGGCTATAACCGAGAATTTTATGGCGGCTACCTTGGGCCCGTTAACATGCTGGATCAGGTAAATATTTTTGTCAACCTGCGGTGCCTGCAACTGGCGAACAACGACCAGGCACTGTTGTATGCGGGCGCGGGTGTCACCATCGACTCTGTTCCGTCGGACGAATGGAAAGAGACTGAGTTGAAAATGAAGAACGCTGCTCAGTGTAATCGAAAAACCTTTCGGTGGATAGTGCCGGATTTTGGTTTCTGCCCGTATCTTGCACTGTCTCTTTATGCGCCTACAACCCATCTATGATATAGCGGCCCTGTGCGCCGCCAAAGGTATAACACAGGTGATATTGTGCCCCGGCTCTCGATGCGCGCCGCTAACACTTGCATTCGCCCGCCACCCTGCCATACATACACGCACTGTTTTTGATGAGCGCAGCGCCGCCTTCATCGCACTCGGTATGGCACAGCAACTGCAACAACCCGTTGTGCTCGTTTGCACGTCGGGCACAGCGGCGGCTAACTTTGGGCCCGCGGTTGCCGAAGCATTTTTCCAGCAAATACCGCTGGTAATTTTCACGGCCGACAGGCCTGCTGAATGGATCGGGCAATATGATGGACAGACGATTTATCAGTCCGGTCTTTATCAACAGCACGTCAAGCATGCATACAGCCTACCGCAAGAGTACGATCATCCCGATAGCAAATGGGTTATCAATCGCACGGTGAACGAAGCAATCAATCTTGCGGCGAGCGGCCCGAGAGGGCCAGTTCATATAAATGTGCCGCTGCGCGAACCCTTGTATCCAGCGCACGGCGAAAACATTACATTCGATGAAAAGCCGCGCGTGATAGAGGAAACGTCGCCGGCTTATGAACTCGACTATTCAATCAAACAAGACATACAGAACCGTCTTAAGAAT
>JAAURZ010000001.1 GCA_012031955.1 Bacteroidia bacterium | reverse complement strand
CACCTCACCAGCATCCTTGCCGGCCGACGCCTGATCGATTACACCGAGCACGTTGAAGCGCTCCCGTTCCCCTGATGAGCCCGTGGGCGGTTTTGGCGTTGGAACTGTTGAGATATCCGGCAGTGAGGATAACGGCATTTTGCTTTTGCATGGAGTTGGGTTTGAAAGGGCGAAAATTTCGAGGATAAAATTGAGTTTTCAAAGCTCATCCGGCGCAACAGCGTCCTGAAATACACAACCTCTGTTGCGTGATGCCAACAACCTGTTTTAAATCGTTTAAACCGCATTTCTGCCTTCACACAATTTTGTAGTCGCTACACCAATCGGCCACTTTTTTTGAGTAAATTTATTATGTGAAACACAAGACCATGAAAGTCTTTTGTGTGGTATTATGCGGCATGCTCCTTTCTTTTGTAGTCAGATCGCAATCGTTGGTGGGCACTTGGCAACTTATCAAACAAACCACCTGCCTTGAAGACGAACTGGAGGGAGATGAAGGCATCCAGAGTTTGCTCGACGAATTCTCGGAGATGAGTTCGCCCACCCCCAACCGTGACGTTCAATGTCAACCAAACGTTTGAAGTAGCCGTGCGCGAGCTTGGCAAGAAAAAGACGAAAGGCAGCAAATCGCTGTTGTACAAACAAGTGGACGACAACCTGTTTATACTCGACAAAAGGTCGCAAACCATCCGCACCACCTACCACATAGAAAAGCTCACCTCCGATTCGCTTATCTATACTAACAGTCGGCGGGCGTGCGAGACCCGCATTTTTATCCGGACTCGGTAGCCGGCACTCCCTGGCACGCTGAAAGGTTGTACCTTTGCGGCATGATCGACACCCAACCGAAGCGCGATATCCGAAAACTCGACCTCGAGGGGCTGAAGGCTTTTTTATTGAACAGGGCGAAAAGCCCTTTAGGGCAAAGCAAGTGTACGAGTGGCTTTGGAAAAAAGCGGTAAAAGACTTTGATCAGATGACCAACATCAGCTTGCCTACACGCGAGCTGCTGAAGCAGCACTTTGCCATCAACCACATTCTCGTCGACCAGATGCAGCGCAGCGCCGACGGCACTATCAAGAACGCGGTGAAGTTGCACGACGGGTTGGTGGTAGAGTCGGTGTTGATACCGACGGAAGACCGCATCACGGCCTGCGTCTCGTCGCAGGTGGGCTGCAGCCTCGACTGCAAGTTTTGCGCCACCGCCCGGCTCAAGCGCATGCGCAACCTCAACCCCGACGAGATATACGACCAGGTGGTGGCCATCCGCCAGCAAGCCGAGTTGTTCTTCAACAGGCCGCTTACCAATATTGTGTTTATGGGAATGGGCGAGCCCCTCCTTAATTACCCCAACGTGATCGCAGCCATTGAAAAGATCACTTCACAGGAAGGTCTCAACATGGCGTCGCGACGTATCACCTTGTCGACGGTGGGCATCGCGAAGATGATCCGGAAGATGGCGGACGATGGTGTGAAGTTCAACCTGGCTGTTTCGCTACATTCTGCGCTCGACGAAACCCGTTCTGCCATTATGCCCATCAACGAAAGCAATTCGCTCGGCGAGCTGGCCGACGCGTTGCAGCACTGGTATCACAAAACAAAAAGCAAGGTCACTTACGAATACGTGGTGTGGAGGGGAATAAACGACACCGCCGCGCACATACAAGCGCTTGTAAAATTCTGCAAGCATATTCCGTGTAAAGTCAACCTGATCGAATACAACCCGATCGACGACGGCATTTTTCAGCAAGCGTCGGAGAAGGCGGTTGCGCAATATCAATCGGTGCTCGAAGCCAACGGCATCACCGCCACCATCAGGCGCAGCCGCGGCAAAGACATCGACGCGGCTTGCGGCCAGCTCGCCAACAAGCAGGTGGAGGTGTAGAACTTTTTAACAATCGCAATCATCACAGAGGGACACCTAAACGCCGTTGCTTGATTCCACCCGCCGCATCATGTTCGTTCATTTTCAAAACCAACCGGTATTGCCGCCTGGCGTTGGCGGCCGTTGTGCTGGCATTGCTCGCGCAGGCACCGCACGCTGTGGCACAAAGACTGGTCACGGGCATTGTTGTTGACTCTGCCAGTCTCGACGCTTTGGTGAATGTGCACATCATCATTAAAAAAAATGGAACTGGCACGGTAAGCGATTCGAAAGGACGGTTTGGAATAGTCGTGTCGCCCGCCGACACAGTGGTTTTCTCACTGGTAGGCTACGCGACGATCGAACGCACGGGGCTCGCCGACGACGACATCATGATCCGTATGTCGCAGCGCGCAACGGTGCTCAAAGAGGTGAGCGTGGAAGAAACGCCCATCAAGATCGACGGCATCGAACCGTCCGCGGTCAACAAGTTTGACAAATTTCAAAACAACACCTCCAACCCCGGGCCCGGCGAAGTGGCCACTTTTGGCCCGGGCATCAAGATACCTTTGGGCGGGCGAAAGGATCGCAAGATGAAAAGCAAGCTGGAGCAGGGGCGCGAAGAAAATCAGAAAGCCATGGTGTATGTGCAAACTATCAACTCACCCGAAGTAAAGGACATGCTCATGAAAAAGTACAACCTCACCGAAGACGATTACTACAAACATCTGCAGGATCTCAACGTCAAATACAAAACGCTGGTGTATGAACTTTCCGCAGCCAACCTGAAGAACATGATCTTCAACTATTTTGAAAATAATGTGAAAGACAAGCCGTAACATACCATCCCGAGGCCGGTAATTTACGTTAAGTCCCCTAACGCCAACCCCTATGAAACAAGCCCCCGCCTGGGTGAACCCTGCCCTCTACCCCTTCACTTCCCGATGGATTGAGATCGACGACTACGAGCTGCACTACATAGATGAAGGAGAAGGTGACGTGATTTTGATTGTGCACGGCACGCCCGAGTGGTCATTTGGGTATCGCGATATCATACGGCGGCTCAGGCAGCAATTCCGCTGTGTCGCCATTGACATGCTCGGTTTCGGACTGTCGGAAAAAGCCCCCGGCGAAGTGTACGCGTGCGCCGACCACGCACAGCGCCTTTCACTTTTCGTAAAAGCGCTCAACCTCGGCAACGTGTCGCTGCTGGCCAACGATTTCGGCGGCAGCATTGCCATGAGCTACGCCATCGCCCATCCTGAAAATACGCGCTCCATCATACTGTTCAATACGTGGATGTGGTCGCTCAAGGAAGACAAGCACTACGCCACACCTGCCCGTTTCATGAGCGGCTGGCTGGGCAGACTGATGTACCTCCAATTTAATTTTCCGGTGAACGTGGTGATGCCAGCCGCCTTTGGCGACAAGCGCAAGTTCACCAAAGAGATACATCGTCACTATAAGAAAGCATTGCCCGACGCCTATTCACGCAAAGGCGCCCATGCGTTTGCCAAGGAGCTCATTGAGGCGTCGCCCTGGTGGCAGTCGCTGTGGCAACAGGCCGACCGCGTGCGCGACAAGCCGATGCTCTTTTTCTGGGGTATGAAGGATAAGTTCATTCCGCCCTATGAACTCGATAAGTGGCGGTCGAGATTTCCACACGCAGAGGTGATCACGTTCGACGATGCCGGGCATCTTTGTGACAGGAAGAAAAGGAGAAGAGATGGCCGAGGCCATCGGGACATTTCTTGCCAGGTGATTATTGCTTCTTGGATGCGTTGAAGAGTTTTTCTTTCTCTTCTTTGGTGAGGCTTTCATAGCCGCCTTCGGAAATTTTGTCGAGGATGGCGTCAATTTCATCTTGTGTGTATTCCGATTTCTTTTTGGTGCCCTTCGGAGGCGCGGTGCTTCTGTAAGTCACTTTCACCTTGGGCTTGCTGCGGAATATTTCCCTGAACCACTCAATGAGTACGATGATCCACTGCCCCCAGTTGACACCCGCATGGAGTTGTTTGATATAAACAAATCCGATGATGGCGCCGCCCAGGTGCGCGATGTTGCCTCCCTCGTTGGCACCCACGGAGCCCACAAAGCTGATAAGAATATAAAACCCCGCGATGTATTTTATGCGCACCGGGCCGAGCAGGAAGAGGAAGAACGTATAGTCGGGCAGCAAGGTGGCCGTAGCAACCAGCACCGCATACACGGCGGCGGATGCGCCCACCATACCCAACTCGGGCACACGTCCCATGTAGTACGGAATGAGGTTGTACACCAGCAGGTAGGCCACACCGCCGGCGATAGCGCCGAGCATGTACAGTGCGATAAGTTTGTCGCTGCCGAGGTATTCGACAAAGAGCTTACCGAACCAATAAAACACAAGCATGTTGAACAGAATGTGGATGATCCCGTTCAAATCATGTACGAACGCATACGTGATGATGGTCCATGGTTTTTGTATGAATGACAGGATCGGCGCCGGTATGGCCAGTTGTCCGTGGAGCCAGGAAAAAATTTCGCCCGCATCGAACCACGCAGAAAGCACGCGCATCATCACCAGCACGACGAACACAATCACGTTGACGATGATCAGCCGAACGTGGGCATTATTGTGCCTGCTGAAAGCGTTCTTAAGTTCGTTCACCATAGTTTGAAAATCATCCCATCAACAGGCGAATATCGCTAATATGTTCCCCTGTTTCGCCAAAACTGTATCAAGATAAACGCAATTACTATGCCTCCCAGGTGGGCGAAGTGCGCGGTGTTATCGCCGGGGCTCCCCATAAAACCCGAGTATATGGCAATTCCGCCCAATATAAGTACAAGGTATTTGGCTTTTATTGGAATGGGGGGAAACAGTAACATCAGCTCCATGTTTGGAAACAGTACACCAAAGGCTGTGAGCACCCCGTACACTGCGCCGGACGCGCCCACCATAGACCCAAACGAGCTGGCCGGAAGTACCATGCTGATAACGATGTTAAATATGGCAGCACCGATGCCGGTGATCATATAAAACGCCAGAAAGCGGCGCGAGCCCCAGAAGGTCTCGATAATGGGTCCAAGAAAAGCAAGGGCCAGCATATTAAAAAAGATGTGCATGATACCGCCGTGCACAAACATATAGGTGAACAACTGATACGGTTTAAAGCAGGCCGACTCTATGTTGAACAAGCTGAGGTACTTGGACACGATGTCTGCATCATATCCAAGTCCGCAGGAATACAGGTCGGTAACAGGGGCCAGTGAGGTAGCGATAAAAACCAGTACGTTAATGATGATCAGGTTTTTACCACAGGAGTGAGTCGAAGCATGGTCTGGTTTGTTAAGGATATCTCAGTTCAACGTCTAAAATCATAGACGGTTGAAGTAAGTTTCAATTTTAGTCAATTCAAAAATAAAATACGTGATGTTGCCGTCGGGGGAATAATTGGGGCTGGTGCATCCCATGAGGCTGTCAATGAGACTTTGCATCTCCTGACGCTCAAGTTTCTGACCGCTTTTGATGGCAGCGCGTTTGGCAAGCGCACGGCAGATGTTGTCTTGCAGCGGCAAATTCAATGACGCCTGGTTGAATTTGAACTGTTCGACGAGCCCCTCAAACAACTGGCGCTGATTTTGGGAAGAAGCCTGCGCAGGCACGCCGTTCACCACGATCGTGTTTTTCCCGAAAGGCTCAAACCTGAACCCCAGCGTTCGCACCTCCTCTTCCAGTTCCATCACCAGGGCATAGTCTGCCGGCGTAAATGTGATCGACTGGGGGAAGAGCGATTGCTGGCTTTCGCCGGATCGTTGCTTCAGTTGCTGCAAGAATTTTTCATACAGTATTCGTTCGTGTGCCAGTTGCTGATCGATGATCATCATACCCGAGCGCACCTGTTTGAAAATATACCGGTTATGTACTTGCACCAGAACTTCCGTCAGTGAATTGGGTTGGTTGATGGTACTTTCAAACCGCAACGTGTGCGACTCCTCACGCGGTGGCGGCTGTTGGAGCAACTTGCTGGTGCCCGCGCCGTCAAAAAGCTTTTCCCAGTTGTCGCGATTCGATTTGTGCAGTGCCGTGCTGAAACGTTCATCGAAGTAAGCATCGGCATGGCCCGACGATTGCGACAATTTTGAATGATGTTCACGTCGCTGTTGAAGTCGATCGCGGGCGTAAAGTTGTGTGTACCCAAAGCCTGGCGCACGGCGGCGCGCACCACTGCATACACCGCGCGCTCGTCGTCGAACTTGATTTCCGTTTTGGTGGGGTGAACATTTACATCCACATGTCGCGGATTGATCTCAATAAACAACACGTAGAAGGGATAACTGTTCTCCTGCAGCAGGCCCTCGAACGAACTCATGACCGCGTGGTTGAGGTAGTTGCTGCGGATATAGCGTTGGTTAACAAACAGGAATTGCTCGCCCCTGGTTTTGCGTGCCGCGTCGGGCTTGCCCACGTAGCCAGTCACTTTCACAAGCTCCGTTTCTTCGTGGCACGCTGCCAACTGTTCCTTGTAGTTCTTTCCAAAAAGATTGATGATGCGCTGACTCAACTTGCCCTCAGGCAGATCGTACACCAGCTCGTCGCCCTGGTAGAATGAAAAGTTGATGGATGGATGCGCCAGCGCAAGGCGCTGAAATTCTTCGATGATGTGCCTTAGTTCAACCGGGTTCGACTTCAGAAAATTTCGTCGTGCCGGTATGTTGTAAAAAAGATTTCGCACAAGTATGCTCGTGCCTTGCTCGCACGCCACCAGTTCCTGGCGCTTCACATCAGAAGCCTCCACCACCAGCAACGTGCCCAGCTCCTGGTCGGCCCGTCGCGTTTTCATTTCCATCTGCGACACGGCCGCAATCGACGCGAGCGCTTCGCCGCGAAAGCCCATGGTGCGAATGGTGAACAGATCGTCGGCACTCCTTATCTTGGAGGTGGCGTGCCGTTCGAGGCTCATCCGCGCGTCGGTGCCCGACATTCCCGATCCATTGTCGATCACCTGCAGCAAGGTCTTTCCTGCTTCTTTCACGATAAGCGTGATGGAGGTAGCCCCTGCATCGATGGCATTTTCCATAAGCTCTTTTGCCGCCGACGCCGGACGTTGCACCACTTCGCCTGCAGCGATCTGGTTGGCAATGGCGTCGGGCAACAATTGAATAATATCGGGCATTGGAAAAATATCTGGAATGCAAATTAATGATCCTTTCACACCCGGCAACGAGCGGCTTGGATTAATTTGGCAGTTGAAAATTTAAGCGTCTTCCCCGGGCTTCCGAAGATTTCGGAACTTCATGAAAAGATATACCGGCACAATAAGAAAGAGGCCATACGCGGCCACCGGCCCGAACTGAAGGTAGCCGATAATCAGCACCGTTAAGACCAGAAGAATGACGAGCCGCATCAGAGCGGCGGAAGGATCGGACTGCCTGCTGGCGGTGCGGCGCGCTGACTTGAAAGAGCCGGCAATGCGTGTGCGATAGCCCGGGTCAACTTGTGTGCCGTCGTGCAGCGATGCGTTGGCTTCACGTTCTCGCTCCACGCTGATCTCCGCACGTATGCGTTTCTCGCGCTCCCGCATCTCGTCTTCCCGCTCGTCATAAAATCGAGGTTCGTACGAGAAGCGTTTGTGCTTCGGTATCTTGTTAAAAAGTGAGACGAATTTCATGATTCCTCGATAATCTAACCTAATTTTCCAGCGGAGCCCATACAAAATTGGCCCTTCCGATTGTTAAATACAAAAACAAACTTCACTATGGCGAAAAAAGTTCTCGGCACCACCTTGCTGACGCTTTTTACGGCCCTCACTGTTGTGGCTCAGTCACCCAAAAGCGCGTGGGTAGACAGCGTTTTTCAGGCAATGGATGCGGACGACAAGATTGGGCAAATGATGATGGTGCCGGTGTATCCTTCCCTGGGTGAAGACCACATAGAAGAAATCGAAGATCAGATCAAAAGTCACACCTCGGTGGCTTAATTTTTATGAACGGCGGTCCGGTGCAAATCGCCAGGATCATAAACCGTTTTCAGAAACTTAGCAGCGTGCCTCTGCTCGTGGGCATTGACGGTGAGCGCGGCCTGGGAGGCGTTGTGGACAGCACGCTCACTTTGCCCAGCGCCATTACCCTGGGTGCAATACGCGATCCGGAAAGTATTTATCAAATGGGTGCCACGGTGGCGCAGCAACTCACCACCCTGGGCATTCACCTCAACTTCGCACCCAATGCCGATCTCAGTCGTGAATACCGCTATGACTCGATTCAGCGCTCGTTTGGTGAAAGCCGGCCGCGCGTCACCGCCAAGGCCATCGCCTACATGAAGGGCATGCAGGACAACGGTGTGCTGGCTTGCGGCAAGCATTTTCCCGTAAAGGGCATTACCGTGGTGAGCATCGACAAAGGGATGCCCATACTGAGCCCCTATGTAGACTCGCTCGAAGTGTCTCCTTTAAAATGCTGTTCGAAAACGGTCTTACCGGCGTGATTCCTGCCACATCGGACTTCCCCTTGTTTTATGAGAAGAGAAAGACCATCAAGAAGAATGCATTTTCGCCCACCACATTGTCGTCGCTTTTTTTGGGCGACTGGCTGAAAAAGCAAATGAAGTTTAATGGACTTGTATTCGTCAACATACTGCGTGCCCAGGACTTGTCGGGCAAATACCGGAACGGAGAATCGGAGACGTTCGCCTTCCAGGCGGGCAACGACGTGCTGCTATTTCCGCAAAGCCTCGGGCCGGCAGTACGTAAAATAAAACGACTGACGAGAAAAGAGGAGCAGTATCAGAAACAGCTTGACGAAAGTGTAAGAAAAATTCTAACGGCCAAATATGACGCGGGGCTATACAATGTACGGCCGATTGAGACTGATTATTTGTGGCAGCAGCTCAATGCGCCCGAAATACAACTTACCAAGCGAAAGCTCTATAGCGAGGCCATTACCGTGGTGAGGAACGACGGCCAACTGCTGCCCTTGAAAAACCTGGATACAAGAACCATTGCCGTGCTGTCGATCGGAAAGGAGGGCGACAACGATCTGAGTCGCATGATGAGCAACTACACGGCTGTCGACAAGCTTGAAATCAGGACGCCAGCCGACACCGTTGGCATCTATGACCAGTTGCGTTGTTATACCACAGTCATTATCGGTGTGTACCCTATGGCCACATCATGGCAACAGTCCGTGCTGCCCTTGCTTAACAAACTCAGTCGCTCGGTAGAGGTGATCGTGTGCGGCTTCAACCTGCCATTCGCGCTCACCGACTTTCAGAATTTCCCTGTGGTAGTGGAGGCATATACCGGCGAAAACCTTATGCAGCAGTTGGTGGCACAAACGGTTTTCGGATCGATGCATGCACGCGGCGAGCTGCCGGTGAATGTGTCTGCATCGTTGCGCGAAGGCGACGGCATCAACACGGGCACCCTTGGCCGCCTCGGTTATTCGATACCCGAAGATGCCGGCATGGACGCTGGCACGTTGGAGAAAATAAAAAACATCGCCTATGAGGCAATTCAAACTGGAGCGACGCCCGGCTGCCGCGTGCTCGTGGCCCGTGGCGGCAAAGTAGTTTTTGACAGGGCGTTCGGATGGCAGACCTACGCCAATCAAGTTCCCGTGGCCGACAATACCGTTTACGACCTGGCGTCCGTCACCAAAGTTTCCGCCACGCTGCAAACTGTGATGTTCATGTACGACCGCGGCCTTATCGACATCAACAAGAAGGCGTCGGTCTATCTGCCCGAGCTGCGCGCGTCCAACAAAAAAGATTTTACCATCAAAGATATACTCACGCACCAGGCCGGGTTGTGGCCCTTTTTGCCCTTCTGGGCGCAGACCATGAAGGACTCAGTGTACCTGCCCGAGTACTATGCGCCCACATCGAGCGCGCTCTATCCGTTTTCAGTCGCCGACAACTTGTATGCTGCCGCCAGTATGAAAGACAGCTTGTGGACCTGGATCGTGAGCGCCAAAATAAGAGAGAAGGCAGACCGCACGCCATTCGACTATCGATACAGCGACATGGGATTTTACATCATGCAGCACCTGGCGGAAAAAATGCTCAACCAACCGATGGAAGTATTTCTTGAACAGAATCTTTATGAACCACTTGGTGCATCCACCATGGGATACCTGCCGCGCCTTCGGTTTCCAAAAGAGCAGATCGCGCCCACGGAAGATGATAAGCTCTTTCGCAAATCTTTGCTCGTAGGCATGGTGCACGACCAGGGTGCCGCCATGCACGGTGGCATTGCAGGCCACGCTGGTTTGTTCAGCGATGCCAACGACCTGGCCAAGCTCGCACAGATGCTGCTGCAGGAAGGGTACTACGGCGGCACCAGGTATTACAAACCTGAGACCGTGCGACTGTTCACCAACAAGCAATTTGCCTTGAGCCGCCGGGGGCTCGGTTGGGACAAGCCTACGGTAAGTGAGTGGAACGGCCCCACCTCGCTGCACGCATCACCACTTACCTTCGGACATACCGGGTTTACCGGCACCTGCATCTGGGTGGATCCTGAGTTTGACCTTGTGTATATTTTCCTCTCCAACAGAGTTCATCCGGATATGACCAACAATAAACTTTTAACGTCCAATATCCGTTCTCGCATACAGGACGTCATATATGAGTCTATCTTCAACTATGCGCAATACGGAAAGGGTCCATGCCCAGGCAAGCCGGTTCTTGAGCCGAGTGCCAGACGTTAACAATAAAATCGGGATGTGGACGTCCCACATCCTGTGTTGACTGTATAACAACTAAACCGTGAATCATATTAAAATAGGGATTGTATGCTACCCCACCTTTGGCGGTAGCGGTGTTGTGGCCACCGAACTGGGCAAGGCCTTGGCCAAAGAAGGCCACGAAGTACATTTTATAACCTACTCGCAGCCCACGCGTCTGGATTTCCTGAACGAAAACGTCTACTATCATGAAGTAGACATCAGGACATACCCTTTGTTTGAATACGCACCGTATGAATTGGCGCTGGCCAGCAAGATGGTAAACGTTGTTCAGAACGAGGGTCTTGACCTGTTGCACGTGCACTATGCCATACCGCATGCGTCAGCCGCCTATATGGCCAAGCAGATACTTAAATCACAGGGCATTCACATTCCGGTGGTCACCACGCTGCATGGCACAGACATTACGCTCGTTGGCAAAGATGCCACCTACGAACCGGTTGTCACATTCAGCATCAACCAGTCCGATGGTGTAACCGCCGTATCGCACGACCTTAGGCGAGAAACATTTCAGCACTTTAAAATTACCAGGGACATAGAGGTGATTCCCAACTTCATCGACTTGGAGAAATTCAAGAAACAGAAAAAGGACCACTTCAAAAAAGCAATCTGCCCCAATGGTGAGTCGCTCGTAGTACACACATCAAACTTCAGGAAAGTGAAGCGCGTCAACGACGTGATCCGTATTTTCAAGAACATACATAGCGTTGTTCCGGCAAAGCTGCTGATGATAGGCGACGGCCCCGAGAGAACGGGCGCAGAAGCATTGTGCCGCGAGCTGGGCATTTGCGATGACATTCGTTTTCTGGGCAAGCTGGAAGCGGTGGAAGAAGTACTTTCCGTAGCCGATCTGTTTATCATGCCCTCGGAAAAAGAGAGCTTTGGTTTGGCGGCGCTCGAAGCGATGGCCTGCGAAGTGCCGGTCATCTCATCCGACACCGGCGGCCTACCTGAATTGAACTTGCAGGGTGTGACCGGTTTTCTCAGCCCCATCGGCGACATTGAAGACATGACCCGCAAAGCTCTTTTTATATTGGACAAGGCCAACCTGCCAACATTCAAACAAAACGCGCTCAAGCGCGCGCAGGAATTCGACATTTCCAGGATTTTGCCGCTTTATGAGGCGTATTATCAGAAAATTCTGGAAAATGAGCCAGCAAAAACCGTAATATAATCGTATTGAATACTGAATGGCAACTTTGGCGATTTTAGCTTCGCCGCCGAAAAAGTAGCGTCATGTTGCAATCCCGGTGGGGGTTAGATTCACCCGGATTGTCTGAGTAAACAAAAGGTGTTTATGCTATGACAAAACCTAGTAACAAAGGAACGCGCCAGCTATTTGAAAATCCGGTGCTGGAAAAACTTAGCCGAACGCATATATCAGTACCGCTGATAATATTCTTTGCCTACGCAATGGCATTGCTTTATTGGAGTACCACGCACACGTCGCTTTCAGTTTGGGCTACGTTGGGTATATTCTTTCTTGGGTTGTTGTGTTTTACCTGGATCGAGTACCAGGTGCATCGATACGTATTTCACATGAAGACGTACACCGCGTTGCGCGCGAAACTACAATACACAATGCATGGCGTGCATCACGAATTTCCAAAAGACAAAGACAGGCTTGCGATGCCTCCACTTTTGAGCGTAACCATTGCCACGGTGTTGCTGCTTTTGCTGCGCGTGGTTATGGGCGACTTGACTTTCGCTTTCCTGCCAGGCTTCCTGGTAGGTTACGCATCATACCTCGCAGTTCACTACATGGTGCATGCCTATCCGCCACCCAAAAATATCTTCAGGGCACTATGGGTCAACCATGGCGTGCACCACTACAAGGACGGCGACATTGTTTTTTGGCGTTTCCTCTCCCCTTGTGGGACTATGTGTATGGCACCATGAGGTACAAGAAAGCCAAGGAAGCGGCTTAGCGCTTAGATTTTGTTTTCCTGAGAAGCCTTCTTCTGAGGAGCTTTGGAATAAGTAGCGCAGGTGTAGGTTGAACAAGAAGAAAGTGCTGCTACGGCTACGGCGATTAAGACAACTACGACTTTTTTCATAATGTTTACAGGTTGTGTTTAAATGTTATCTGCATCCGGTCGGTACATGGTTTGTCCTCAGTCATTGGGGCTTTTTTGTACTAAAACGAACAAATGGTCTCCGACTAAATACAAATCAAAGATACTTGTCGCTTAAAACGACGGCTCGTCTAAAGTTTCGGATTTCTTACATGGTGGTGTATCTTTCAAAAAATAAGATTTTCAACCCCGAAACAGAATTCTCAAATTAATGGTTAATTGAAAATACACGCTCCATTTCCAGAAAAACCATGCTAGGATACCGGTTTGGCAAATTTGTACCCCCGCCCCAGAAGGCCAGTAGCGACTTCGAAAAGCTCCTGAAAATATTCATGCAGCTGGCTGTGATCACTTCCGGCAACGTTGGCGAAGCATTGCAATGGCTTACGGAGCTCGACAAACAGTACCAGATCACCAACGGTAAATATGGAATTGGCGATTTCATTGAACAACTGAAACATGATGGCTACATCACGGACGAAGGGCCCAAGGGTGAGTTTAAGCTGAAGGCCAAAAGCGAGCAACGAATCCGTTCGTCTGCCTTGGAGGAAATATTCGGCAAACTCAAGAAATCGAAAGGTGGCGAGCACAACACCGTACACAGCGGCCGCGGCGACGAGCAGACCACCGAGCGAAGGGATTATGAGTTTGGCGACACGCTGGAGCAGATATCAATGACCGACTCGCTCAAAAATGCCCAGGTAAATCACGGCGTCGACAACTTTTTTATGACTGAAGAAGACCTCGAAGTTGTGGAGAGTGAATTCAAGACGCAGACCTCCACCGTGCTTATGATCGACATTTCGCACTCCATGATATTATATGGAGAAGACCGGATCACGCCAGCCAAAAAGGTGGCCATGGCCCTGGCAGAACTCATCACAAAAAAATATCCGAAAGACACACTCGATATACTTGTATTCGGCGACGACGCGTGGCAAGTCGAAATCAAAGACCTGCCTTACCTCCAGGTCGGTCCCTATCATACCAACACTGTGGCAGGCCTGGAACTCGCCATGGACCTTCTTCGGCGACGCAAGAACCCGAACAAGCAAATTTTTATGATCACAGACGGCAAGCCTACTTGCATAAAACAGGGCATTCGCTACTATAAGAATGCCTTCGGACTTGATCAAAAGATCTTAAGCCATACGCTGAACCTTGCAGCGCAACTCAAGAAAATAAAAATTCCGGTCACTACTTTTATGATTGCCACAGACCCGTACCTGAAGTCTTTTGTGAGGGAGTTCACAAAAGCCAACAACGGCAACGCTTATTACAGCAGCCTGCAAGGCCTGGGCAACCTGGTGTTCGAAGATTTCAGTCGAAACCGTCGTAAATCATTTTAGCCGGCATCCAACGGCCTCCGTATTCTTAAACACTTATGTTCAATCGCGACAACATCAAAAACATTCAAACACTTGGCGACCTTCGCAAGGCAGGATATCAATCGAAGTCTGTGAAGGAAGAACTCCGGCAGAACCTCATCGAGAAGCTCAAGCGAAAAGAATCCGTTTTCGCAGGCATCTGGGGATATGAAGAAACAGTGATTCCCGATCTCGAGCGAGCCATCCTCGCAGAGCACGACATCAACCTGCTTGGCCTGCGCGGCCAGGCAAAGACACGACTCGCCCGCCTCATGGTGGGCCTGCTCGACGAGTTCGTGCCCGTGGTGGATGGATCTGAGCTCAACGACGATCCGCTGCAACCCATTTCCCGTTATGCGAAAGACAGAATAGAGGAGTTGCAGGACAAAACTCCCATTGCCTGGCTTCACCGCGATGAACGTTATACAGAAAAGCTGGCCACGCCCGATGTATCCATCGCCGACCTGATCGGTGACGTGGACCCGATAAAGGCCGCGACACTCAAACTTCCTTATAGTGACGAGCGTGTGATCCACTTCGGACTCATTCCACGGTCGCATCGTGGCATCTTTGTCATCAACGAACTCCCCGACTTGCAGGCGCGCATACAAGTGGCGTTGTTCAACATACTGCAGGAAGGTGACATTCAGATACGCGGTTTCAAAATCAGGATGCCGCTGGAAATTCAGTTCGTGTTCACCGCCAACCCGGAAGACTACACCAACCGCGGCAGCATCGTGACGCCACTCAAGGACCGCATCGACAGCCAGATTATAACACACTATCCGAAGACCATCGACATCGGCAAGCGCATCACGCAGCAGGAGGCACGGCTTAAGGACGAACAACGCGCGCGGGTAAGTGTGATGGAAGTTGCCAAAGATCTGATAGAGCAGATTGCGTTCGAGGCGCGGAAAAGCGAGTACGTGGACGCGAAGAGTGGCGTATCTGCCCGCCTCACCATATCGGCTTATGAAAACCTGGTGGCCGCAGCCGAGCGGCGGGCCATATTGAACAGCGAGAAAAAAACACAAATAAGGATCGGCGACTTCATCGGTGTGATCCCTTCCATCACCGGTAAGGTAGAACTCGTATATGAAGGCGAGCAGGAAGGTCCTGGCATTGTCGCGCAAAACCTGGTAGGGAAAGCCATCCGAACGCAGTTTATCAACTACTTCCCCGATCCCGACAAATTCAGAAAACAGAAGGACAAGAGTCCGTACAAAAAAATCAGCGACTGGTTTGGCGACGGAAATACAGTCGACCTGTTGCACGACATGCCGCAAGCTGAATTTGAATCGATGTTAAAAGCGGTGCCGGGCCTCACAGACATGGTAAGCGAGTTACATAAAGGGCAGGACGCGGCCACCAAGTTGTTCCTGATGGAGTTTGCACTGCACGGCCTGGCAGAATACAGCCTCATAAGCAAGCACAACCTCACACGGGGGCATCAGTTCAAAGACCTGCTCAGCAGCATGTTTACGCTCCCCCGGCCGGGCGAAGACGACGACGAAGAGGACGATGAACTTGCCGGCGGCAAGTTCTAGTCGCGGGTTTCCATAACATTCATTTTTATAATCCCCATCATGTACAGGCCTCACGAACTATCACAGGTTAGTGAACACCAACTGCGGCAGTTGCACCTGCTCGTATCCAGAGGCGAGGGGAGTACACTTGAATCAAGCGCAGGGCAAGCGACCCCGGCAAGATCATACGCGAAATGATCGCATTCGCCAATACACGCGGTGGTATTCTGCTCGTCGGCGTGGGCGACGATAAAACCGTTCCGGGTCTCAAACATCCGGAAGACGACGCGCATGTAATCAACCAGGCGCTCGCCACGTGCAGGCCCAGCCTCGAAGTGGAAGAAATCTTTGTGCCCATCGACAGCAAGCGCATGGTCATTCAGTACGAAGTATTTGAGAGCAAGCGAAAGCCACACTACAGGCTGAACAGCGAAGGGGAGAAAGAATCATTCGTGAGGGTGCAGGACAAAAGTATTAAGGCGAGTCGCGAAATGCGGGAAATCATCCGGCGACAAGCAGAGGCGCGCAATATCAGGTTTGCCTACGGCGATCATGAGCACGCGCTCATGAAACATCTCGACATCCATCCGCATATCACGCTCAGGCAGTATACCGAACTAACCGGACTTAAGAAATATATCGCGTCCCAAAAGCTGATCAGGCTGGTGCTCGCCGGCGTGTTGCGAATTCTACCTGATGAACGCGGAGATTTGTTTATGATGCAAGCGCAGAAGGCCGGATGACAAAAGGTGGGGGCGTAAAGTTACCAAAAAAATTCACTTAATCACGGTTGTTGCTTTTTTGAGCTTTTAACTACATTTCGTGAAACTAGTTCTTTGTGCAGTATGTCTAAGACCAAGAAGGAGAAAAAGATTTTCGTACTCGACACTTCGGTTATTATTTATGAACACAATTCCATCCTCAACTTCGACGAACACGACATTGGTATTCCGATCACGGTTCTCGAAGAACTAGACAACTTCAAGAAGGGGAACGATACCAAGAACTTCGAAGCGCGCGAGTTTATCAGGCTCATCGATAAACTGGCCAGGGATCAAATGCTCCACAAATGGAATCCCATCAACGGAAAGGGTAAAGGCAACTTTCGCGTACTCATGGATACCAACAGCCTGGTCGACGCCAACAAGGTATTCAATGAAGACAAAGCAGACCACCGGATACTGAATGCTGCCCTGCAACTACAGCGAGAAGAAAAGGGCAAACGGGTAATACTCGTATCCAAGGACATCAACCTGAGGCTGAAAGCCAAAGCGCTGGGCCTGCAGGCCGAAGACTACACCACCGGCAAAGTTCAGAACATTTCGTCGCTCTATTCAGGCAAGACGATTGTGGAGGATGTCGACTCCGACATGATCAACCTGCTGTACGAGAAAGGCTATTGCCCGCCTGACGAACTGCTCGACGGCGCGGAGATTCTGAAGAACCACTATTATATTTTAAAGAGCGGCAAGAAATCGGCGCTGGCGTACTACAACCCCATCAACGGCATGATAGAGCACGTGGAGAAACGCCTGGCTCATGGCATCAAGCCGCGCAACGCAGAGCAGACCTTTGCGATCCATGCTGTGTTGCGTCCAGAGATCAGGCTTGTGTCGCTCCAAGGCATTGCCGGCACGGGCAAGACACTCATCGCGCTCGCTGCTGCGCTTGAGCAGCGGGCAGGGAGTACAAACAAATCTACCTCGCACGGCCTATCGTGCCCCTCAGCAACAAGGACATCGGCTATCTTCCGGGCGACATTAAGTCGAAACTTAATCCGTACATGGAGCCGCTGTGGGACAACCTCAAGTTCATCCAGAACCAATACAACGAAACCGACAAAGAGTACTCCAAAATCAACGAGATGGTGAGCCAGGAAAAGCTCGTCATCACACCGCTCGCTTACATCCGCGGGAGGAGCCTATCCAACATCTGTTTCATTGTGGACGAAGCGCAAAACCTGACGCCGCATGAGGTGAAGACGATTATAACCCGGGCGGGCGAAAATACCAAGATCATATTCACCGGCGACATATACCAGATCGACACGCCTTATCTCGATTCGCAAAGCAACGGGCTGTCTACCCTGATAGACCGGTTGAAGGATAATGAGCTTTACGCTCATATTACCCTTGAAAAGGGGGAACGGTCGGAACTTGCTAACCTGGCCAACGAGCTACTATAGACCGGCAGCCTTTCCCAGGAATACCCTTCAATTATGCGCTCTAATCCCAATTGGGGACACACCATGCTATCTTTTTGCCAGGAATCCGCCAAAACGATCCATCCGGACGGCTTGGGCCTCATTGGCCTCATTGTGGCTTTTACAACGGAAAGATTAAAGACCACAACAATGTTACTCAAGTTCTTCTTCCGTCAAATGTCGCTGCCCAAGCAGGTAGACTTTCTGAAACGTAAAGGTGTGTTTCTTGGAACCCGATTGAAGGCAGGCCGAAAATATACCTCTACATGCTCAACAACCTATTTGTAGAGGTATGGTTCAGAAATGACGACAACGAGCAGACCGCCGAAAACCTCAGCATGGTTACCGGTCTCAAAAACCTGAATGCCCACCTCGAAAACGAGCTGCGTCAGGCTTTCACAAAATAGGCTTCTGATTTATCTTTTGAGCACTTTGGCTATGGTCTCCCCGATCTCTGCGGGAGACTCTACTACGTGCAGGCCGCATTCACGCATAACTTTCATCTTAGCGGCGGCTGTATCTTCCGCACCCCCGATTATTGCACCGGCGTGACCCATTCTCCTTCCAGGAGGAGCGGTTTGCCCGGCAATAAAAGCCTACAACTGGCTTCTTGTTTCCGTGTTCCTTAATCCATCGCGCCGCCATCGGTTCATAGTTGCCGCCGATTTCGCCAATCATCACGATGGCTTCCGTTTCAGGGTCGTTCATCAGCATTTCAACCGCATCCTTCGTGGGTGTCCCTATGATTGGATCACCTCCAATACCAATGGCGGTCGATACACCAAGGCCCGCCTTTACCACCTGGTCGGCGGCCTCGTAAGTGAGCGTACCTGACTTGGACACGATGCCTACTTTTCCTTTCTTAAAGACAAAGCCTGGCATGATGCCTACCTTGGCCTCACCCGGCGTGATTACACCTGGGCAGTTGGGACCGATAAGTACTACGTTTCTTGTCTTTATATACTTCTTGGCCACCATCATGTCTTTTACCGGAATACCTTCGGTAATTGCCACAATCACTTTGATGCCGGCGTCGGCAGCTTCCATGATGGCGTCAGCCGCGAATGCCGGCGGCACAAAAATGATCGACACATCGGCACCGGTTTTCTGAACAGCCTCGGCTACGGTATTGAAGACCGGACGCCCGAGGTGCTCGCTGCCACCCTTGCCTGGCGTTACACCGCCAACTACATTGGTCCCGTATTCAATCATCTGGCCTGCGTGAAAGCTGCCTTCCGACCCGGTGAATCCCTGAACGATAACTCTTGAATTCTTATTGACCAATACACTCATAGCGATGATTATTTTTGTGCAGCACAAAAATAGGATAATATCCAATCCGGCCAAATGGAGTAAAAGCAAGAAAGCCGGAGTAGATCCGGCTTTCTGTATTGATTTCAGCTTATTTTTTCTTGGGCGACTTGAGGCCGGCCCGCAGTAGAAACTCTTCATATGCTTCGCGGTACTGGGGCACATCAGGCGCGAGTTTCGCGGCTTCCTGGTAGGCAGTGGAGGCATCTATGATGAGCCTGTTCTGTTCATAGAATCCGGCGAGAAACAGTTTGTTGAGTGCAGTCTCTTCGGCGATGGCATCGCCAAGCTGCGTGAGCGCCGCCTTGATGCGGGTCTTGTCTGCTTTCGAATATCGCCGCAGTGTATATACTTCGGATACCTTGGTGGGATCTCCCTTGGAGTACACCTTCACGTTGATGTTGTCTTCGTATTCAAACTTGCGATCGGCAAGATTAATGTCGACACTATACTTGGTTGTCTCGATGCGGTCGAGCTCCTCTTCGAAGAGGCTGCTCATGGTAACAAGGAAAGGAGCTTTGGCGCTGGAGTCCCAGGTAATGGTGACCTTGTCGTTGAACACGAGGGCTTGCTCGGATCCGGGCAGAAATACCTGGATGAACTCCGTACCGCGGTGCACGGCTCCTGTGGCGGCCAGGTTGTTTTTCTTCTGTGAGTTTTCGCTGAGGATGAAGTCAGTGTACTTGTTGAGTACACTTGAGCCTCCGCTTACCTGCGATGCCAGGTCTATCACTTTGTGGTTGCCGGCCTTGCGCACTTCCAGCGGCTTGCCATTCACATGCACCAACCCGAGGTAGGCGTTTTCGGCCACTTTCACTTCGTCGTTCGATTTGAGTTGTGCCCCCACTTTTATGGGGACCCAATCTTTTCCAGCTTTTACCTGGTTGGCGCCTTTGTTTACCATAACACGGAATGTATAGTCGCCCTGCGCGGTAGCGGCGAATGTAATGACCAGCAGCAGCGTTGGCAGAATAACTGAAAAATTGCGTTTCGTATCCATTGGAAAGGGTTTTTGCTTATTCAAAAGTAGTTTACAAACAAAGATAAGTGTATCGCCTAAAAAGGAGAAAGCCGCATGTGCGGCTTTCTCAATTTCGTGGCAGGGCCGGCCTACGGGTTCTTCATGCCGTGACGCAGCAGGAACTCTTCGTAAGCTTCCTGGTAGGTGGGCACGTCGGGGGCAAGTTTGATGGCCTCTTCGTAAGCCGTGATTGCATCGATGAACAGGTTGTGAGATTCGTAGAAGCTGGCCTGAATGAGTTTGTTCAGGGCGGTCTGTTCGCTCACCACGCCGATAATGTCGCTCAGCGACTCCTTCACCTTTACCTGTTCCGCAGCGGGCAACTTCTTGATGAGGTGCTGCCTGGAACCCAGCTTTGGATCTGACTTGGAGCTGATCTCCACCAGAATGGCGTTCTCCGTGCCGTACTTGGGTGCCGTAAGGTCTATGGAAATGTGGTTCTCGGGTGTTTCAAGCTTGTCGAGCACATCGTCGAACATGTTTTTCACGGTCACGATGTAAGGACCTCTCACCTTGGAGTCGTCCCAGTTGAGCACGGCCAGGTTGTTGTAGATGCCGGAGTGCTGGTTTTCAGGGAGCATCAATTTAATTTCCCTTTCCTCACCCCTGTGCACGGCTCCTGTGGCGCTTAGCCTGTTTTTTTTCGCTTCGGCGGAATTGCTGCTGAGGATAAAATCGGTGTATTTGTTGAGCACGCTTGTGCCGCCGCTCACGGAGGCGGCCAGGTCGGCTACCTTGTAGGTTTTGGCCTGCTTCAACTCCACAGGCTTTCCGCTTTGTGCACAAGCCCCAGGTAGCCGTTGTCGGCCACTTTAATTTCGTCTGATTCTTTCAGAGAGGCGCCAGTCTTTACCGGAGCCCAGGTTTCTCCTGACTTCACTTCGTTGGTTCCCTTGTTCGCCAACACTTTGAAGGCGTAATCCTGCCCAAAAACAAAGCCTGAGAGCAGGAATAGTCCGAAAAGGAGGGTCAACTTTTTCATTTTCATGGGTTTAAATTACTAATTTCTGAGTTTTGCGTTGTTAATACCTCAGATGCCGCTTTGGTAAACCTGCGCTGGAACCGGCCGATCAGTACTTTAACGAGATTAAAGTACACTTCAAAGCAAGTTCCCACCAGGGCAATGGCCAGCAGTGTAACGGTAAGGTTTAGCTTAAAGTTAAACCATTTTAGGGCATATATCATGATAAACGTGAATACCACGATCTGCACCAACTGCAGAAGTACCGACAGGCCGTCGAACCAAATGGGAATCTTTTGATTGATATAGTAAAACAGGATAATGTTGAAATAGCAAATCAGGATCGCAATGGCATACTCTTGCCACTTGGCCAACTCATCAATATAGTCGTCTCCAAGAATCATAGATATGATGTTAGCGTGCACCACTACACCGTACATGTCGGGTCTTGTCTTACCGGCGAAGTTCTTGTTGAGTGGCGTGATGAACTTATCGTCCCAGGATGTATCATCAAGGTTTTCTCCCATGAAGCCTAACAGCACTATCCGGTCGGTGATGATTTCGTGGAGGAAGCTCGTCGTGTCAAACGGCTGGTACCACTCCAGGTATGTATAACGGTTTGCAAACTCAGGCGCGGATGCCTGATATATATCGGGTACGTTACCTCGGTAGTTTATTACTTCCAATGACTTTCCTCTTTCAAGAAACTTCATGGCCTTGGTCGAGTCGTACAACATGGCCACCTGAACCGAGAACGCATTTAGCGTATCACCGTTCTGCAGCACCATTCTCGGATTGAATGAGCGACACATCTTCAGGTCCTCCTGATGACTGGCACCCGTGTTGAGGCTGGCGTATCCTTCAATTGCATCTCCCCTCACAAGCGAATCTGTTCTTTCAAGTGAATCATACAAATCGCTGTCTCCATATTTTCTGATTAGCCCCGATGATTGCAGAAGTTTAGTCACCAACACCACGTTGCCGGCTTCCGTTATGGCGTTGGCGAGTATAAGGTTACTCAGCGTATCATACGCCAACGGGCAACTGAGGGAGTCGGTCTTGCCTTCTTTGCAATCAAAGAAGCTATCGATGCCGATAACTTTTGGTTTCAACGCGCTGATCATTCTGATTGCTGAGCGATCGCCGCGCGGGCAGGTTTCCGATGTTCACGATGGTAACCATTGTATCCACGGTGCACTTCGAGTCGAAAATAGGAGAAGGTGAGGTCAGTAATTTCCATGTCGGCAAACGCCTTGCCTAATGGATCGAATGCGTTGAATACATCGAACTGAGATATCTTGTATACACCCCACATCATGACGAAAACAAAAACGGTGGCTATGGTTGAATCAACCCAAAATCTTTTCATAGTTCGTAGTCTGCATGCAGGTTTAGAGTAAATTTAGAGATTTAAGCCGAGGAATCGAAACAAGCCTGCGAATGATACGACAACGCCTGGAACTACATGATTATGTGGCGGGCATCCGCGCGCATGACAGGGTGGTGCTGGCCCAAGCCATCACGTTGATGGAGAGTAGCCGAGCCGACGATCAGTCGCTCGCGCTGCGCCTGCTCGACGAACTGGTACCGTTCTCCGGTGGCGCAATCAGGCTCGGCATTTCGGGTGTGCCAGGCGTGGGCAAGAGTTCCTTTATTGAAGCCTTCGGCACTCTCATCACCAACCGCGGTTTAAAGCTGGACCTGTCACTCACCCGTCGATCCCAGCAGCCCAACGCACGCATGGTAGCATTCTGGGAGACAAGACGCGCATGGAGCAGCTCTCTAAA
>JAAURZ010000218.1 GCA_012031955.1 Bacteroidia bacterium | reverse complement strand
CGATGTAATTGTGGGGGATCAATCACCATCAGGTAAATTCTGTGTCCGAACTGCAGGAGTGGGTGGCACGCAACCGGCCCGGAACGGAGATTGATGTGAGCTACGTGCGAGACGGCCAACGTCGCGAAGTAAAGGCGCGACTGAGAAACAACGACGGCGGTGGCACCGTTGTGGAAAAAGAAGTAGTGTTTGAGTTGGGTGGCGCCACGTTCGAAGATGTGCCTTACAAGGAACTTGCGCAACTCAGCCTCGAAGGTGGCGTGCGCGTGGCCGATGTGAAGCCCGGCAAAATGCAGAAAGGCGGCTTGAAGGATGGATTCATCATCGCATACATAGACAAACTTCCAGTCGACGATGTGAAAGATATGAACAGGATTCTCGAGTACAAAGCAGGTGGCATACTCATAGAAGGCTTTACCAAAGAGGGGAACAAGGCCGTACTTGGGGTCGACTGGTAATAGGCTCCGGTTCACCGTTTAGTTTAGTCAAAATCTCTTAGTTTTGTGCCTTATTCTTCAGGCATGAAAAATTTTGGAATCAAAGAAGCACTCACCACACTGGGCATTAAGAAATCCAACCTTGGCGTTTCCACGGGAACAAATTGGATCCGGTCGGGCGGCGAAAAAATCGATTCGTTTTCTCCCGCCGATGGCAAACTGATTGGCTCGGTTTACAGCGCCGATGAAAAATCCTACAACAAGGCAGTGGCACTCGCGCACCAGGCATTTCTGGAATGGCGAAAGTGGCCTGCGCCTAAACGAGGTGACGTAGTGCGGCAAATCGGCGTGGCCTTGCGCAAGTACAAGGAGCCCCTGGGCAAATTGGTTTCGTATGAAATGGGCAAGTCGTACCAGGAGGGCCTGGGCGAAGTGCAGGAAATGATCGACATCTGCGATTTTGCCGTAGGCCTTTCGCGTCAGTTGTACGGACTTACCATGCACTCCGAGCGCTCGCAGCACAGGATGTACGAACAGTATCATCCCCTTGGCGTAGTGGGAATCATAAGCGCATTCAACTTTCCGGTCGCGGTGTGGTCGTGGAATACCATGCTGGCGTGGGTTTGTGGCGATACATGCGTATGGAAGCCGTCGGAGAAAACACCGTTGTGCAGCATCGCGTGCCAGCAAATAGTGGCAGCGGTATTCAAGAAGAATAACGTTCCGGAAGGAGTGTCCTGCATTGTGAACGGTGGGTCTGCAATCGGCCAACTACTGGCCGACGACGAGCGAGTTCCGCTCGTGTCGGCAACCGGGTCGGTGCGGATGGGCAAAGCCGTGGGTAAAACCGTGGCCGAGCGCCTAGGCCGCGCGCTGCTCGAGCTCGGCGGCAACAATGCAATTATCATTTCACAACATGCCAACCTCGACATCGCCATACGCGCTGCGTTGTTTGGCGCAGTGGGCACGGCAGGTCAGCGGTGCACCACCACGCGCAGACTCATCATTCACGAAGGCGTATACGATGAGATGCGAGAGAAACTGAAAAAGGCCTACGCCCAGCTTCGAATAGGAAATCCACTGGACTCAGACAATCACGTGGGACCGCTGATAGACAAGCAGGCTGTGTCGATGTACAGGAAGGCGCTGCGTGAAGTGGAGCGAGAGGGCGGTAAGTTCCTTGTGAAGGGAGGCGTGCTGGCCGGCAAGGGATACGAGTCCGCATGCTATGTGAAGCCGCGATCGCAGAAGTAAGCAATACGTACGACATCGTGCAGCAGGAAACATTTGCACCCATTCTGTACCTCATCAAATATACCGACATGGACGACGCCATCGCGTTGCAAAATGGCGTGAAGCAAGGGCTGTCGTCGGCGCTAATGACAAACAGCCTCAAAGAGATGGAGGCATTCCTGTCGGCGCAAGGCTCCGATTGCGGCATTGCCAATGTTAATATCGGCACATCGGGCGCAGAGATCGGAGGTGCTTTTGGTGGTGAAAAGGAAACCGGCGGCGGACGTGAGTCGGGGTCCGATGCCTGGAAAGTATATATGAGAAGACAAACCAATACGATCAACTTCGGAGACTCCCTTCCGCTGGCCCAAGGGATTAAATTTGATGTTTAGCAGCTATTTGGAATTCATCTCTAAAACCTTACTTTTATAAGGTATAACCTACAAACCTACCTGAACCTATGTCTGTAAAATACCGCACCGTAATGCTGATTGATGACAACGAGATTGATAATCTGATCAATCAAAAAATGATCGAGGCGGCTGCTATCACAGAGAATATTTACACGCACACCGGAGCCAAGAGTGCGATTGAGTTTTTGAAGAACATGGAGAGAATAGATGTGGCGGACTCCGTTCTACCCGATGTGATATTCCTTGATATTGACATGCCGCTGATGGATGGCTTTCAGTTTCTCGACGAGTTTGAAAAGCTCAGCAACGTATGCCAAGAAGAAGTGCAAGATCGTGATGCTGACCTCGTCCATCAATCCGCAGGACTTCAACCGGTCCAAAAAATACGACAACGTTAAGCTCTACCTGAACAAACCGCTTTCGCACGAAAGCATTGCCAAACTGGAAGTCTAAAATTCCACCAGGCTATTCACGAAATTTTCATCCAGCTTAATCAGGCGCGTCGGCGAAAAGTAGGTATTGCTGGCGGTTGCCAGTTTCGGTATCAGCGCCTTTATCTTTTTCGCCTTTTCCTTCTTCGCTTCGCTCGTGGCAATCTTCAATATTTTGATGAACAGTTGAATGTTTTCGCAACTGTCTTTCCCGAACAGCCTTATCTGGCGCTGAATGCTGTTTGACAGTTGGTTAAACAGCTCATAGTCGCGCAACAGCGTGTACTGCAAGGAAGAATGGTCTTGATCTCAAGCAGCGCGAGCGGGTACTTTTTCAGGCTCACTTCGTTGAGAAGACTGTTGATGAGCTTGGCCGCGTCTTCGTGCCTGGCTACATAGTAATAAGACAGCGCCCGGTAAATGGTGTAGATAATGTGTTTGGGAACGTCCATCGGATCAACCTCAAAATCCACGAAGATGTTTTCATTTTCGGTGTGCAGTTCCTGCTCCGTATTCAGGCGTATGTGACGCTCGAGCTTTGAGATAAGGAACTGGCCTGGAAAGGTGTAAGTGGGATAGTTCACCAACAGGTTGGCGCATGCGTCGTTCACTTCCTCAAAGAACTTCTCGGCCTGCCGGTACACTTTGTAATGGTTGTAGTACTCAAGCTTGAGGAATTCGAACACAAGATTAAGATGGTAGTAGATGGCGTCGAGGTGATAACTCTCGAACATCTTTTGCACTTTATCGAAAATGTCTTCGATCGATTCGCCTTCCTGTTGGAGGTTGTCGTCGATTTCCACAAAAAGACGATGCCACACGTACATGCAACTCTGGTATACATACAGCCGGTGCGACTCGTAAAGCTTGGCTACGTTTTGCATCTCTTTCAGTAGCAGGCCAAGCCCCAGCTTTTCAGTACTGTCGCCGTTGAGCATGTAATCGCCGTACTTCTTGAAGTAGTCGGCCAGCAAGTCTTCCGCCTTGTCTACGGCGAGCATGTAAGCCACATGGCGGTTGTACGACTGTGAGTACTGAAAATAGTCTGGCGAGTTAACATGTAGCTTCTTGAGCGATTTATAAATAATAGTGAGTTCGTTGGACAGGTCATAGTCGAGGAGCTCCTTTTCCAGCTTCTTCAGCGTGGCGATGGCGATCGCCTTTTTCTTGGTAAAGAGTACCTCGTTTATGTTGGCCACTTTGCGAAGTACATCGGTGCGCGGGCTTTCCAACTGCTCCATCAGGTATTCTTCGATCTTCAGGTTCAGCCTCGACCGCAGGGTATAATATGCGTTGGCATTTACATCCAGCTCCGTCATGATTTTGTTGTCAGAAAGCTGTCGCTCTCGCAGCGAGCGAAGCAAGTATGCCGATTTTTCGGCGTTGCTTTCAATCAGTGAATCGTAAATGGCTTTGAAGTCGCGCTCGGAGAGCTGCTTGATGATGTTCTTGAGTTTGGCCATGGGTTGGTTTTTACCAGTGAAAATTTACAAAAATTATCTAAAGCGACAATAATTGTCTAGCCTGTCGTGGCTAATGTTACCCTATTTTCGTGTCTGGCTTCCGCAGCACTGAGCCGGGCCTCGGGAAAAGCCTAAAGTTTGTAGTTTTGCAGGTGATAAAATGGTACGATAGGTGAAGAAGCTTTTGACTTTATGTTTGATGATCGTGTGGGCGCAGCCGGCGAGCGCTCAGCAGATGCTGGAGCGATCGGCCCTCAGAAGCCTTGAGAAGAATAAGTGGGACAAGGCCGAGCGCCAGATACTCAAGTCTTTTCACAAAGACAGCTTGAACGCGACCACCTTCTACATCTATGCGCGCTACTATTTTCACCTCGCCAACCCCGATTTCAACATCGACTCTGCTTACGTGCACGTTACGAATGCCCTTTCGCGCTATGCCCACGCTGAGCCGCGCGAGAAGGAGCGCATGCTCAGGATTCCGCTCGACAGTACCATTTTAATCACGCTACGCGAACGCATCGACAGCGCGGCATTCGAACGCGCCAAGGCGCGCAACACCGAGGCCGCCTACGTCGATTTCCTCAAACGTTTCCCGTATGCAGCCCAGCGGGAGCAGGCATGTGAACTGCGCGACGAAGTGGCCTACCTCGATGCACTGAAAGAAAATACGTATCAGGCTTACGCCGGATATCTTGAAAGGTACCCCGACGCACATCGCGCCAGCGACGCCCGGGTGCGATACGAGAAATTGCTCTTTGAAGCCAAGACGTCGGACAGACGATTGCATTCTTATATGACTTTTCTGAAGGAACAACCCGCCACGCCGTACCGACGCGTAGCGGAACAGCAGATATTTGAAATCTCCACGGCCGCCGGCGACATACCGTCGTACATTTCCTTCGTTCGTGCATACCCCAAGTCGCCCTACGCAATGGTTGCCAGAGACATTGCCTTTCACCTGGAGTTGGAGAATCGTGTTGCACACGATCCTGTTGTGATGAACGACTCACTTGCGCGCATAAGCGAAGAGGCGACCGAATACCTTGTGCCTGTTTTCATGCGCGGGCACTTTGGGTTCATGAACAGCCGCGGCGACGAAGTAATTGCCGCCGTCTCGAAGGCGATTCCCGACGAATACAAGTGTGGCAATATACAGGAAGACGTACTCGCCCTGCCCGACGGCATCATAACGCCGCGCGGTGAGCGGATATTTGAAGGTGAGATCGACGCGTTGGATGACCTTGGCTATGGATTCTTGCTGGCAACGGCC
Organism: Bacteroidia bacterium; assembly: GCA_012031955.1. Next base: position 81 of record JAAURZ010000218.1, on the reverse strand, counting down.
GGAGACTGCGCGCGGCTGCTGCACAAGTCGGCAGGCTGCTCTTCGACCATTGCGTGACAGACGCCCGCGTAGTGGCGGCAG
>JAAURZ010000217.1 GCA_012031955.1 Bacteroidia bacterium | reverse complement strand
AATACCTTATCCTGAGTTTGGCGTGGCGAGAAACGCTGACGAAGCCCTGGAAACTTCCAAGCAAATCGGGTTCCCGCTGCTCGTGCGTCCTTCTTATGTGTTAGGAGGGCAGAGCATGAAGATCGTGATCAACGAGAAAGAACTGGAACACCACATACTGGAAATCTGGCGCCACATGCCGGAGAATAAAGTGCTGCTCGACCACTTTCTCGACGGCGCCATTGAAGCGGAGGCAGACGCCATCTGCGACGGCGAAGATGTGTACATCATCGGCATCATGCAGCACATCGAACCTGCGGGCATTCACTCGGGCGACTCGTATGCGGTACTGCCGCCGTTTAACCTCGGCGATTTTGTGATCAAGCAGATGGAGCACTACACCATCAGGATCGCGCAAGCGCTGAAAGTAGTAGGTTTGATCAACATCCAGTTCGCCATCAAGAACGACCGCGTGTATGTGATCGAAGCAAACCCGCGTGCATCGCGCACAGTGCCGTTCATCTGCAAAGCCTACGACGAGCCTTACGTGAACTATGCCACCAAGGTGATGCTGGGCGAAAAGAAGGTGAAAGACTTTGAGTTCAGGCCAACCAGGAAAGGATACGCCATCAAGGAACCCGTATTCTCGTTCAACAAATTCCCCGACGTAAACAAAGAACTCGGGCCAGAGATGAAATCGACGGGCGAATCAATTTACTTCATCGATGATTTGATGGACGATTACTTCCTCAAAATCTATTCAGAGCGCAACCTCTACCTCAGCCGTTAAAAAAATGCCCGGGCAACAAGCGGATGATAAGCACAGGCTACTTCCGTTTGTTGCGCGGCACTTTCTTTTCTTCTTTCAATAACGTTTGATGTTCTTCCTGCACGCGCTTCACTTTGCGCTGGTAGCTTTTCTGCTCCTCACGTTTAAGGTTTTCGTCCGCTTTAATATATTCTCTCGTTTTCATAACAAGTGTATTTTGTTGAAATGTCTCTTCAAGATCGGTGTTCCATTTCGACAAGGCGATGACAAAGGTCAGTGAGAAACAAAACCTTTGGCTGGTGTACGTTTGTTGTCGACAGTTGCAACGCAAGGGTGCCGGACGATTCGCTATCTTTGCTTTATGCCCAATCTCTATATTATTGCCGGATGTAATGGTGCAGGAAAGACCACAGTTGCCTTTACCGTGCTTCCCGAAATTCTGCAATGCAAAGAGTTTGTGAATGCTGATGAAATAGCGCGCGGACTTTCGCCTTTCATGCCCGAGTCAGTTGCTATACAGGCAGGGCGCATTATGCTTACGCGAATTCGGAGCCTGATCGATCAGCGCGTGGACTTTGCGTTTGAGACCACGCTATCCACCCGCAGTTATTTGCCGTTGATTGCCGAGGCCAGGCGATCAGGTTATGTCGTCACACTCTTTTTCATTTGGCTCAATGACGTGGAGCTTGCGATGGACAGGGTGAAACTTCGCGTGCTGCGCGGTGGCCATCTGATACGCGAAGTAGTGATCCGGCGGCGCTACCAGCGGGGTCTGCAAAATTTCGACGAGTTTCAGAAGACGTGCGACGCTTGGATGGTAGCAGATAATTCACACAATGATCCGGCCGTTGTCGCGATAGGCAGGCGAGATATTGAAGATTCTATTATAAATGCAGATATTTGGAATACGTTTCTACATGCAACCGGAAAAAAGACAAGTTGAAGAACTCGCTGCCAAATTTCAAAAAGGCATGCAGCTAGCCATCGACCGCCTGATTGAAAAAACTGCCAGGGAAGACGGCGAACTGGCCATTATGCGCAATGGCAAGGTAGTGCGGGTAAAAGCGCGCGACCTGCGCTAAGCGACCCCTGCAATAAAATTCTGTTCCAGCCGACCTGATCATTAATTCCCTGAAACTAATACCTTTGTGAGGCAGTTAATACACTGAACAAAACGCCCATGCTTCGTATCATTCTCGTATTCGTGCTCATTGGCTATCTGCTGTACAAGTTCGGTTTCTTCCGTGCCCTTACGGGCGACGATTCACCCAATAAGCCGAGAGGCGGCAATGTGAACGTGGATTCGAATCCACAGGAAAAAAAGCGTTCCGATTTCAAGGGCGGCGAATACGTTGACTACGAAGATGTGAAGGACTGATACAGGTATGATCGTTCCCTTCGTAAAATACCAGGCTACCGGCAACGACTTTGTGGTGCTCGACAACCGCAAGGGTGACATACACCTTTCGTTGGAGCAAATCAAAAAACTCTGCGATCGTAAGTTTGGCGTAGGCGCCGACGGCCTGATGCTGATTGAGAAGGACCCGAACCTCGACTTCCACTTGCAGTACTACAACAGCGACGGCTCGCAAAGCCTCTGTGGCAATGGCAGCCGCGCGGCAGTACACTTCGCCTCAGGACTGGGTGTGATTAATGGTAAAGCGCACTTCAATGCATTTGACGGCGCTCACGATGCGCAAATCCTGGACGGCGGAATTATCCGCCTGAAAATGAATGACGTAGACGGCCTTCAACAACTGGCCGACGGCATCTTCGTAAACACCGGCTCACCTCACCTCATACAATTCATAAGCAACCTCGAGTCCTTTCCCGTGATAGAAAAGGGTCGCGCCTTCCGCTACGCAGATGCGTACAAACCCGGCGGCACCAAACGTCAATTTCGTGGAACAACTCGACGACCACACGCTTTTCGTTCGCACCTACGAGCGCGGTGTTGAAAACGAAAACACTCTCGTGCGGCACCGGTGTAACAGCAGCCGCGCTGGCAGCTTCCACACTCGGATTTCATTCACCCGTTCGCATCAAAACCAAAGGCGGCGACCTGACAGTGGAGTTCAAAATCAGCCAGTCAGGCACCTTCTCCGACATTTTCCTTTCCGGACCTGCCAAAATGGTATTCCGGGGCGAATTGGAATTGTAATTGCAGCCGCAAGTCCCGAAAACAATTTAACTTTAGGCCCCTTTGGGGAGGTTATCGCGTTCCGATGTTAGCACCGGGCGTAAGGAGCCAGCAATTGCGCGACGCGATCACCACTAACGATTTTTTTATGCTGAAATACATTGCCAAAATCTTTGGAACCAAGTCGGAAAAGGACATCAAGCGAATGATGCCCCTCGTGGAGCTTACCAAACAGGAAGGTGAAAAGCTTACCGCACTCTCCAACGACGAACTTCGCGCACAAACCCACCTTATACAAGACACTATAAACGCCGAACTCAAAGGCATTGACGATCAGCTCGCCGGACTGCACCAGCGCATCGCCGACAACCCCGAGATGGAGCTCGACGAAAAGGAATCAATATTCGCCCAAATCGACAAACTGGAAGCAGATCGTAACGGCGAGTTGGAAAAAGTACTTATGAAGGTGCTGCCGACCGCGTTTGCCATCGTACGCGAAACAGCCCGACGGTTCAAGGAAAATGAGGTAATTGAAGTAACCGCACAAGACCAGGACCGCCAGTTTGCCGCCACCCACGAGAACGTGACCATACAGGGCGACAAGGCGCTTTGGGCCAACAAATGGATGGCCGCCGGCAACCTTATCACCTGGGACATGGTGCACTACGATGCCCAACTTATCGGTGGCATTGTGCTGCATGAAGGCAAAATAGCAGAAATGGCCACCGGTGAAGGAAAGACACTTGTCGCCACGCTGCCGGCATTTCTGAATGCCCTCGCGCGGCGCGGCGTTCATATCGTAACAGTGAACAACTACCTCGCTACCCGCGACAGCGAATGGATGGCCCCGATCTATATGTTCCACGGCCTTAGCGTGGATTGTATCGATAAACATGAACCCAACTCGCCCGAAAGGCGCAGTGCCTACAAAGCCGACATCACTTACGGTACCAACAACGAATTTGGCTTCGACTACCTGCGCGACAACATGGCCCACAGCCCGGACGAGTTAGTGCAGCGCGCGCACCACTATGCGATGGTCGATGAGGTTGACTCGGTACTGATCGATGAAGCCCGTACCCCGCTTATTATTTCGGGCCCTGTGCCCAGGGGCGATCAGCATGAGTTCTATGATCTGAAGCCGCGCATCTTTAAGGTGGTTGAGGCGCAAAAGAAACTGATCACCCAATACCTCAACGACGCCAGAAAGCAGATCGCCGAGGGTAACGAAAAAGACGGCGGCCTCGCGATGTTCAGGGCCCACCGCGGCATGCCAAAGCACAAACCCCTCATCAAGTTCCTGAGCGAGATGGGTATGAAAGCCATGTTGCAGAAAACGGAAAATTTTTACCTGCAAGACAACAAGCGCAACATGCCCGAGGCCGACAAGCCTTTGTACTTTGTCATTGATGAGAAAGACAACAGCGTGGAACTCACCGAAAAAGGCATCGACCTGATTACCGGCGAAGGCGAAGACCCTCGCTTCTTTATCATGCCCGAGATCGGTACAGAGATCAACAAACTGGAAAACGACACCTCCCTGTCTGACGAGGAACGTTTCGCCCGCAAGGAAGAACTCATTCGCGAGTACCAGGTGAAGTCGCAGCGCATCCACAGCGTGAATCAGCTTCTCAAAGCATACACATTGTTCGAAAAGGATACCGAGTACATCATCGTCGATGGCAAGGTGAAGATTGTGGACGAGCAGACCGGGCGCGTGCTCGACGGCGCCGCTACTCCGACGGTTTGCACCAGGCCATTGAAGCCAAGGAAAACGTGAAGGTGGAAGACGCCACCCAGACCTACGCAACGATCACACTCCAAAACTACTTCCGCATGTACCACAAACTGGCGGGTATGACGGGTACGGCAGAAACAGAAGCCGGTGAGTTTTGGGAAATATATAAACTCGACGTGGTGGTAATTCCCACCAACAGACCGATTGTGCGCAAAGATCGCGACGACCTTGTGTACAAAACCATCCGCGAAAAATTCAACGCGGTAATCGAAGAAATTGTGAGCCTCACCCAGGCGGGCAGGCCCGTACTGGTGGGTACCACGTCTGTTGAAATATCGGAACTGGTAAGCCGCATGTTGCAGATACGCAAAATCAAACACCAGGTGTTGAACGCCAAGCAGCACCAGCGCGAGGCTGAAATAGTAGCGGAGGCCGGTAAGACAGGCACCGTAACCATCGCCACCAACATGGCAGGCCGTGGTACGGACATCAAGCTAACGCCGGAATCCAAAGCAGCAGGCGGCCTCGCCATTATCGGTACGGAAAGGCACGAATCGCGCCGTGTTGACCGCCAGTTGCGCGGCCGTTCCGGCCGCCAGGGCGACCCGGGTACGTCGCAATTCTATGTGTCGCTCGAGGACAACCTTATGCGCCTTTTCATGCCCGAACGCATCGCTCGCGTAATGGACAGGCTGGGACTCAAGGAAGGCGAAGTGATACAACACTCCATGTG
>JAAURZ010000216.1 GCA_012031955.1 Bacteroidia bacterium | reverse complement strand
GTTCTTGCTTATTACTGTGAAAGACAGTAGTACTACAGCAGCAAGCGCGATAAGAAAAATCTTGGTTTTCATAGTGTTCAATTTCTTGTTGGATGAATGATTTAGTCTCTGTCCCAAGGGTCAATTTGACCGCCGCCACCACCATTGTCGGTTGTCGGCGTCACTTCTTCTTCAGTGCATGAAGTGATAGTAAGACCACTAACGAGGGCAAGTATGAGTATGTAGAATAGCTTTTTCATTTGGAGTTAAGTTTGTTTATAGGTTTTGTTGTTTTAAAATCATCAGACTACCGTGCAGTTGGCTAGAGATTAACCTCTGTCCCAAGGGTCGATTTGACCACCGCCACCACCGTTGTCCGTAGATGGTTTCACTTCTTCTTCAGTGCATGAAGTAATGGCAAGCCCGCTGGCAAACGCGAGGATAAGGATGTAGAAAAGCTTTTTCATGGTTGTGTGGTTTAAGTTTTAGTTGGTTTTTTCGAATGTTTTTGAACTCGGAGCGTTCGTGACTAACCTTTTTCCCAAGGGTCGATTTGGCCACCACCGCCGCCGTTATCAGTAGACGGTTTCACTTCTTCTTCAGTGCATGAAGTGATGGCAAGACCACTTGCCAGAGCGAACATGAGTACGTAGAATAACTTCTTCATATGGTTTTGGGCTTTAGGTTTTTGTTTATTTTTCTGATTAAATTGTAAGCCAAAGGTCGGTGGTATGTTGGAACTGTTTTTCACAATTAAATTTTAGAAATTACCCGTGTACGATAATTTTTTTAAAGTGTGCTTAATTCGTATCGTATCGTTTGTCGTATTGCTCGGATCTGTGAGCGTGGCGGGTGCGCAAGATAGTCGCAAAGTGGATTCGCTGAAGGCCGTGTTAGGTAAGTCGGAGAATGCTGACAAGTTCGACGTACTTTTCAAACTCTTCGTCGCGCACATCGAAAAAGACAACCAGTCGGCGCTCAAGTATTCGGACGAAGCCTACCAGGTGGCATTTGCCCTCGGCGACAGCGCCAGGATAGTGAAGGCAGGGCGCGCTAAGGATACGCGCTGATGAAGCTCGGAAACAACGAGGAGGCCATCGGCCAGTTCCTGGCCGTGCTCAACATCGCTCGCAGAAACAAACTTTACGAACAAACCAAATTTCTGCTGAACCACCTGGCGCTTACTTACACCTATCTGCCCAACTACGATAAAGCCCTGGAGTATCACTTTCAATCGCTGGTAATGCGCGAGAAAGATGGCAATAAGAGCGACCTCAGCATCGCGTACAATAACATCGGATTCGTCTACTACAAACTCAAAGACTACGAGCGCGCACTTGAGTATTACAAACTGTCGCTGGCCAGCAAACGCGAAGCAAACGACAAGTATGAGATGGATCAGACCATGATCAACATCGGGCTCTGTTATAACGAATTGGGAAGTTATGACGAGGCTATCCGGTACCTGAACGAAGCGTTTTCCTTTTGCGGCGAGGAATGCAGCGCCAATACATTGATACAGGGTCACTATGGACTGGGCAAAGCCAACCTGGGACTTGGCAAGGTTGCATTGTCGGAAAGTGAATTCCATACCTCCCTCGACATCGCCACCAATAGCAAAGACAATTTCTTTATGGTGGAAAATCTTATCCAGCTCAATCGCCTCGCGTTCGATCGTGGCGAGTACGACAAGAGCCTGGACTATTTACAGCAGGCAGACGCGATCCTCGACAACCTCGAATTCAAGGAGTTGCAGTTTATCGTGTTCCTGGCTTTTGCCAAAACCTATAACAAAGTTGACGACTACAAACAAGCATCCCATTACCAGTCTAAATACATATCGCTGAAAGATAGCGTTTACAGCGAGGCACTCATAAAGAACCTGCACGCGTGCAAACAGACTATGAAGAAAGGGAAAACAAAAAAATCATTGCGGAACGCGAAGAGGCACTGGCGCGGCAGCGCAGGTTCAATATCGCGGTCGCCATTATCGCCATCCTTGCCGGTCTGCTTGTGTTTGTGCTCTACCGCAGCAACCAAACCAAAAAAGCGTGTAAACCTCGCACTCTCGGATGCCAAGTCGACCATCGAAGATCAGAACAAGGAACTGACCAGACTCAACCAGGGCCTTAACAAGATCGTGGATGAGCGCACCGTGGAACTTAAAGTGGCCAACGAAGCGCTCACACGCGTGAACGACGAGCTCGACAACTTTATTTATAAAACCTCACACGATATCCGCGGGCCGCTGGCAAGCCTGAAGGGAATGTGCAACGTGGCTCTTATGGATGTGAAAGACCCCCTTGCCCTGGATTACTTCAGAAAGCTGGACGCCACGGCCGAGCGCCTCAATACCATCCTTACGCGCCTGCTCATTATCAACCAGATCAACAACTCAACCACCAATCTTGAGGCCATCGACTTCGGCGCCATCGTCGACGACGTCATTATTTGGAAAGGAAGAAGGGCCTGCCTCCGAGGCTCGTCATTCACAAGCAGATCGAGGATAAGATTGTGTTCCAATCCGACAAGGAACTGATCCGTATCATTCTCGAAAACCTCATCGACAACGCCATCAAATTCTACAACGATTCCGAACGCATCAATCCGATCGTAGATATCCGTGTAGAACTGGAAGACAGCCATGTGAAGATCCGCGTTATCGACAATGGTATCGGCATCAGCCAGGTAAACCCCGACAAGATATTCCAGATGTTCTCGCGCGCATCAGAACGCTCCGGTACGGGCGGCATTGGGTTGTACCTCACAAAAACCGCCACCGAAAAGCTCGGGGGCACCATCGATCTCAGAACCACACCCGAAGGCTTTACCGAATTTTTCGTCAAGTTCTCACTCAACGGCACCGGCAACGGCAGTAGTTCGCAAACCCAACGGGAGCCCGATACGGAACTAACAAAAGCCAATTAGCTGTTTCATAGCTCCAATACTATCAGCATCTTTGCAGCTGTCTTTTTCTGAATATGAGTAACGCTAAACGCTACACGGTTACCGCCGCTTTGCCTTATGCCAATGGCCCGTTGCATATCGGCCACATCGCAGGGGCCTACCTTCCCTCAGATATTTTCGTGCGCTACCTCCGCCTTCGTGGAGAAGACGTCATCTATGTATGCGGATCTGACGAGCATGGTGTGGCCATCACCATCGGCGCCAAAAAAAGAAGGCGTGTCTCCCAAACAGTTTGTCGACAAATATCACGCGTTGATGAAAAAGGCGTTCCAGGATTTTGGAATCTCATTCGACATCTATTCGCGCACCTCCAACGAGGTCCATTACGAAACCGCGCAGGAGTTTTCACGAACATTTACAACAAGGGAATTTTTCTGGAAGAAACATCCGAGCAATACTACGACGCAGCGGAAGGTATCTTTCTGGCCGATCGTTACATTGTGGGCACGTGCCCCAACTGCGGTCACACCAATGCGTATGGTGATCAGTGCGAAAAATGTGGTACCAGTCTCAGTCCCCGCCAGCTTATTAATCCACGCTCAACAGTATCGGGCAACACACCCGAGTTACGCCCAACCAGGCATTGGTATTTTCCGCTCGATAAGTATGAGAGCTGGCTTAAGGAATGGTTGCTCGAAGGCCACAAGAACGACTGGAAGCCTAACGTATACAGCCAGTGCAAATCGTGGATCGATCAGGGGCTGCAACCACGGTCCATCACACGCGACCTGGACTGGGGCATACCCGTGCCTCTAAAAGGGGCGGAAGGGAAAGTATTGTATGTGTGGTTTGATGCACCCATCGGGTACATTTCAGCCACCAAAGAGTTGCGACCACACGACTGGGAAAAATACTGGAAAGACAAAGACACCCGGCTTGTTCACTTCATCGGTAAAGACAACATTGTATTCCACTGTATTATCTTTCCAGCTATACTGAAAGCTGCGGGCGACTACATATTTCCTGATAACGTGCCGGCCAACGAGTTTCTCAACCTGGAGGGCGACAAGCTTTCCACATCACGTAACCACGCCGTTTGGCTGCACGAGTATCTTGTCGACTTCCCCGGTCGCCGCGATGAGTTGCGCTATGTGCTCACGTCCATTTCGCCCGAGACCAAAGATTCAGATTTCACATGGAAAGACTATCAGCAGAAGGTCAACAGCGAGCTGGTTGCCATACTCGGCAACTTCGTGAACAGGGTGATGGTGCTCACATGGAAATACTTTGACGGCAAGGTGCCTTCCGAACACGAACTGGAAGGAACAACCCCTGAGCGCAAGCGTGTGCTTGAGTTTTACAATCAGACCCACAGCCAGCTTGATGCGAGTGTGAAAGAAATATGCACGTCGCTCAAGTTGTATCGGTTTCGCGAGGCGCAGTTCCAGATGATGAACCTTGCGCGATTGGGTAACAAGTTTCTGGCCGACACCGCACCTTGGAAACTGGCGAAAGAAGACATGGAGGCGGTGGGTTGCGTAATGAACTACGCCCTTACCATTGTCGGCAACATTGCCGTTGCCTGCGAGCCTTTCTTGCCGGACACCGCCGGCCGCATCAAGCAACAACTCAATGCAGCAGGAATGGACTGGAACTCGCTGTGGTTGAAGGAACAGTTGATTCGCACAGTGCCCCAACATCACCAACTCAATCAGCCCGAGTTGCTGTTCCGGAATATTGAAGACGAAGACATCGACAGTCAGATGGCGAGGCTGCATAAAGTCGCTAAACCAGTGACCGGCGACCGGTCGCGACGAAATGGCGAACTGAAGCCGCTGAGACCGGAAATAGTTTTCGACGACTTCACCAAGCTCGACATCAGGGTAGGTGAGGTGATTGCTGCGCAGAAAATGGAAAAGTCCAACAAGCTGCTCAAGCTCACCATCGATGCCGGCATCGACCAGCGCACCATCCTCAGCGGCATCGCCCAATATTATACAGCGGAGGAAATGGTCGGCAAACAGGTGGTATTCATTGCCAACCTGGCGCCGCGAAAGATGATGGGCATCGAATCGCAAGGCATGATACTGATGGCAGAGGATACCGACGGCAAACTGCAGTTGATCAAGCCGTCGGACGACGTAACACCTGGCGCTACGGTGAGCTAGTCGTTGTAAAGCGTCATGGTGCGCTCCACACCAATGGAACAAAAGGACAATATCATGTCCATCGCTCTTCCGATGGGTGTCATCAATTGATCCATCTCGCCCTTAGAAAAGTTACTCAGTACGTAGTCTACCTGCTGGCCGCGGCCGAACTCGCTGCCGATGACGATCAGCGTGCTGTCGAAAAGGCCGCTGGCGCGCAAGTCGTCCATCAGCGCGCACAGGGCGCGGTCGGTCGGCGGGAACAGCTTGTCGCGCAGGCGTTCGAAAATATGCCCGTGGGTGTCCCAGGTCTCGTTATTGCAAGGTTGACCTGGACCATGT
>JAAURZ010000215.1 GCA_012031955.1 Bacteroidia bacterium | reverse complement strand
TTCGCCATTGTTGGCATCTTTTACATAACCATTGAGGGGTCACTTTTGTCTTGCGCACAAACGGTTGAGGCGAGAAAAATAAACAGACTAAAGAGGGGTGCTAATCGGGTCATGGGTTCGTGTTATCATTGTTCAATTCGCCTGTGAGACAATCAATCCCTACATCACCCCTATTCACCCTCCAAATATTTAAGCAACCACACGGGAGCAACGGCGTGTTTGGTCAATCAACCACCGATGTCACGACAAAACCGGGCAAATGGTTACTTTAGCAACTGAAAAAACAGGGAGAAGTGTATGTTAAAAAAACTTAAAGACCTCTACAGGCAATACAAGCCCTACGTGCGCGTGGACCTTGTGATGTACGGTGTGCTTATTTTGCTCATCATTCTGTATTTTATCTACTCGGTTGTAACGGGCTGAGGCACTCACAAGAGAATTTCCTTGACGTTTTCCTTGATCTTGCCGGCCAGTTCATCAGTGGGCAAATCGTTGATGTCTCGCCCGAACGGGTCTTCAATTTCCTCAGCTATCAATTCCACGCTCAGCAATATGAACGAGATGAGCAGCACCACAGGGATGGTGATGTATTCAAAAGTAGTGACAAAACCAAACGGCAGGGTGAATATGTATATGAAAATGAACTTCTTAATATACATGGTGTAGGAATACGGAATGGGCGTATTCCGGATTCGTTCACAGGCGCCGATCAGGTCGACAAAATCCTTTAGTTCCTTATCCACATTGATCAACTGGTCGCCTGTTATCACGTTTTCGCGATACAGTTTATTGGTGCGCTCGTACAGCATGGCCGATATCTGGTTGGGCTTGTGTTTGTATTTGCGCAGTCGTTCCAGAAAGCCTTCTTCCGCCAGTTCCAGTTCGTCGAGTTGCACGCCTGTGCGCAGGTGCTCTTTCATGGCAAAAACAAAGTTGGGAATCATCTTCGCAAACCATGCTCTGTTATCGTGGTCGTCGGGTGAGAGATAGGCGTTGTATTTCAGGGCGAGGTTGCGGGTGCTGTTCACCAGGCCTCCCCACATCTTGCGGCCCTCCCACCAGCGGTCGTACGCGGAATTGGTCCGGAACACGAGGAAGAGACCGAGTACAATACCCAGCAACGAGTGCACAGCCGTGCTGCCCTGAAAGTCAGTGTGGTCGAAGCCCAGGTAGTCAAGTATTACATAGCACACGGCGGCGGTAAATGTGCCCATGAATACCAGCGCCGGCAGCAGCAATTTGAGCACTTGCCTGCTGTAAGAATGAAAGATGAGACCAAACCAGATTTTTGGGTTGTAGTTTATCATAGCATCAAATAAACGACGAAAATAAGGCTAGAAATAAAGATTCCCAACCGAAACTTTCGGGACGGGCCTGCGTTCATTAATTCAATATCATATCTTTATAATATCATTTTAATATCATCGCCATGAACACTGAAAAAACGTATTCCCCTCCATCGGGCTACCTGATGGTGGCAATTGTGCTGATCCTTCTGATTGCAGGCATCTGGGGCATTGTGGCCCTGCGCAACATCTGGTTTGTATGGCCCATCGTGATTGGTCTGGTTCTTTCGCCAGGTTTCTTCTTTGTAAATCCCAATGGTTCGATGGTACTCGTTCTGTTTGGCGACTACAAGGGCACGGTAAAGACCAATGGCTTTTCTGGGTCAACCCTTTCTTCGCCAAGAAGTCGATCTCGCTGCGCGCAAGAAACTTCGACAGCGAAAAAATCAAAGTGAACGACAAGGTGGGAAACCCGATTCAGATCGGCGTCATCCTGGTGTGGCAGGTGAGAAACACGTTTAAAGCAGCCTTTGAGGTTGACAACTACGAGAACTTTGTACGTATACAAAGCGACTCGGCCGTACGCCGGCTGGCGGGCCAGTATGCCTACGACAATTTTGAAGAGGACAATGAAGTAACGTTGCGTTCGGGCCACGACGAGGTGAACACCGCGCTGGAGGAAAACCTGCGCAACCGGCTCGAGATTGCAGGCATACATGTAGTTGAGGCGCGCATCGGTTACCTCGCCTACGCACCCGAAATCGCAGGCGCGATGCTACGCCGGCAACAGGCTACTGCTGTGGTGGCGGCACGCTTTAAGATCGTGGAGGGCGCGGTGTCGATGGTGCAGATGGCGCTCGATCACCTGTCGAAGCAACAAATTGTTGACCTCGACGAAGAGCGCAAAGCCGCAATGGTGAGCAACCTGATGGTGGTGCTCTGCTCCGACAAAGATGTGAGCCCCGTGGTAAACGCAGGTACACTTCATACATAACATTGCCATGCGTCACGTCCATTACCAGGAAACACAGAGATTCTACCAACTGCCATGGTTGTGGGTAGCTGCCGGTGTGGTGTTCACCGGCAGTCTCGTGGTGACTTACATCGCCGATGCGGGGCAGCATGAATATGCCGACCCGCAGTTGACATGGCTGATATTGTTCGCCGCGTGGATACCCCTGATAGCCATACTGGCCCTGGGCAGGTACGATTTGCGCATCGACACCGTGGGTGTGCACTACCGGTTCATGCCACGGGCATGGAAATGGAGGCTCATCCCGCGCGACAACATCGCGAGTGTGGAGGTGAGAAAATCCAAGAACCTGCACGAACGCATATCATGCGGTTACAAGCGTCACGTATTTGATAGGAAGATATTCATGAATATTGCGGGGCGCAGTTTTATAGAAATCGTCTGTAAAGACGGCAAGCGCATAGTGGCCGGCACCACAGACCCCGAAAGCGCCCGGTGGGCGCTGAGTAGAATGGAAGAACAAAAAGAGAGTTGATTGTGGCGCAAAAAAACCATTCGTACTAAGACTGGATCCCGAAATCCTGAAGGCTGTAGAGAAATGGGCTTCCGACGAGTTCAGGAGCACCAACGGCCAGTTGGAATTTCTGATCAACAAAGCGCTTCGCGACGCAGGCAGAATTAAGGCCAAAGGAAAAACGGAATAAACCTGCTTGTTCCTCACTGATTTTATACTTTATTTTCAATCCTAAACACCCCGACTATGAAAGTCTTTTCTTTTGTGCACGTGTTGCTGTTCCTGCTCTGCCTGCTGGTGTGCAAGTGTGCCACCGCCCAAGACTATGTGGTAACACTGCAAAATGATACACTGAAGGGTGAAGTGAAGCCCATGATGTTTTCGCTGACGAAGAGCGTGCAACTGGCGCAGCCGGACAAGAAAAAGGTGACGTACACGGTCATTGAAGTGAAAGGTTTTCGCTACGACAACGAAGAATACCGGGTGGTACGCGACAACAAGGGATACACGTTTATGAAAGTGTTAAAAGAGGGCTACCTCTCTCTATATGCATTTCAACCCGAAAACCAGAACAACTTCGACGGACGTTTCCTGCAGAAGCGCGACGGCTCTTCTCTCGAAGTGCCCAACCTCAGCTTCAAGAAACAAATGTCCAGGTTTCTGGCAGAATGCGAAGTGAGCGACAAGATCGACAAAGGCGAACTCGGCCGTCGCGAACTGGAACAAATAATTGACGAGTACAATGTGTGCATCGCGAAAAACTCCGTACAGTCCGCTGAACAACCCGCCCCGCAAATGCCGGTGGTGAGCCAACAGCCGGCCACACCGGTTGCAACCAGCGAGGCATGGCAGACACTGGAAACGAAAGTAAAAGAGGGCGCCGACTTTGAAGGCAAGTCCACGGCCCTTGAAATGATCACCGAAATCCGTTCGAAACTCGGCAGAAAAGAGAAAGTGCCCAACTTCATGGTCGGCGGACTAAAGGAAACCCTCGGCCCCCAGACGCACCTTGCCGAAGCGCTGAACGATGCGCTTAAGGAATTAAAGACTAACGCCGGCCGCGCTTAAGAAGGGCGAGGATTTTTTGTTTGTTGAGGGCCAGCACCACGAGGGAGCAAGCCGCCACCGCCAGCGCCAGGATAAAGAGATAACCGCCGTCGCCCTGCACTTCAATTCCCAATTGTGTCAAGTGCATCATAATCGCCCCTCCCATAAGCCCGAGTGCCAGCCCCGCTCCCAGCCATGCCGTTGCGTTAATCAGCAGCATGCCGCCGGCAATCAGTTCCAACACGCCAATGCCGATGCGGCCCCAGGGTTCCATACCCACTTTCGTGAAAATGTAGACAGATTCTTCGGATGCAGTGAACTTGAAAAACAAGGTCTGCAACAGTATGAGTGCCGCGATTATGCGCGCACCCCAATAAAGGATGGTGATCGTCTTGTTCATAGCGTGCAAAGGTCAGGTAAAAACGGATCAGCAAATGTCCTAAGGCAGACCAAAGTTATCCGGTTTTTGTAATTTGTAAAACAATTAGCCCCGCATGCAATTCCACATCGACCCCGACATCGGCAGCGCGCGTACTTTGGACGCTGCTTTTTACACCAGCCAGGAGTATTTTGAATTATCCAAATCCAGAATTTTTGCCAAAACATGGCATTACCTCGGCGACCATGACGCGGTTGCCGTGGCTGGCAAAGCCATGCCTGTAACGTTGCTGGATAAATTCATGCCCGAACCTCTTGTGGTTACGCGCGACAACGACAAGCAATTGCACTGCCTCTCCAATGTTTGCACGCACCGGGGCGCATTGCTTATACAAAGGACTTGCAAACTCCACGACATCCGCTGCCCCTATCACGGACGCCGGTTCAGCCTCGCCGGCCAGTTTCTTTCCATGCCGGAGTTCAAGGAAGTGAAGAACTTTCCGGCAGCAGCCGACAACCTGCCGCAATTGCCGCTGCACGCGTTTGGTAAATGGCTCTTTACTTCGCTCGACGCATCAGCCGCCTCGCAACCATTCTTCGCCGACATGGAGGCGCGTGTCGGCTGGATGCCGTTCGATCAGTTTGTGTTTCGGCCTGACCTGTCGCGCGACTATGAGATTCAGGCGCATTGGGCTTTGTATTGTGAAAACTACCTCGAAGGTTTTCACATTCCCTACGTGCATGCAAGCCTGAACCAGGTGATCGACTACGCCAATTACACGACTGAACTTTTTAAGTACAGCAACTTGCAGCTCGGCATCGCCAAACCGGGCGAACTTATTTTCGACTTGCCCCTACAGTCACCCGATCATGGCAAGCGTGTTGCAGGTTACTACTTCTTCGTGTTTCCGAATATGATGTTCAATTTTTACCCCTGGGGCTTGTCTATCAACGTCGTGCAGCCGCTCGCGAGCAACCACACCAAGGTGTCGTTCCTTACTTATGTGTGGGACGAAAACAAGCTTGAGCAGGGGGCCGGCTCAGACCTCAACCGTGTGGAACTGGAAGATGAGGCCGTAGTGGAGAGCGTGCAGCAAGGCATCTCGTCGCGCCTGTACCAGGGCGGCAGGTACTCGGTAACACGCGAAACGGGCACACATCATTTCCACCGAATGCTGGCCGAATTTATGAACAACGAGGCAT
>JAAURZ010000214.1 GCA_012031955.1 Bacteroidia bacterium | reverse complement strand
TCGACAGGTTGAAGTAGTTTATAAAACGCGTGCACGCGGTCGTTATACATAAGGGGTACGCGGCTCTTCAATGCACGACAGCCTGTCGGCCAGCAGCCGCGGGTCGTCGTCGCCGGGTATGTACTCCACAGCTTCTATGGTGTGTACATTTCCATCACGTCGATGGTGTCTTCTTTGAAGAATATTTCTTCCTCCGCAATGGCTACGTCCACCGAGTCGACCACCAGCGAGTCTACCACTACTGAATCGGGCTCTACCTGCGCGTATGCAGACACAGCTCCCAGCAACAAAAAAAATATGAGAAGACGCTTTCTCATGGTTTCAGTTAAGTTTCATTAAAAAATCAGAAAACCTGAAGAGTCCGGATTCCTCAAAATCATCGGCAATAACCTGGATGCCGATAGGTAATCCTTTTGCATCAACACCGCAAGGTACGGAAATTGCCGGAACTCCCGCCACATTAGCCTGAACGGAATAGAGGTCGGCCAAGTACATTTCCAATGGATTATCGCTGTGTTCTCCCAGTCTGAATGCCGTAGTGGGTGTGATCGGCATAATAACAAAGTCATACCGCGAGAGCACGTCCTTGGTTTTGTCGCGGATGATGCGCCGCACTTTTTGTGCTTTTGTGTAGTAGGCGTCGTAGTAGCTGGCGCTCAGCACAAAGGTGCCAAGCAGGATGCGCCGTTGTACCTCCTTGCCAAACGCTTCGGACCTTGTGTTTTTATAGAGTGCGGTCAGGTCGCCGGCTTCTTGCGTCCTGTGTCCGTAGCGTACGCCGTCGAAACGCGAAAGGTTGGAGCTGGCTTCGGCCGTGGCTAGAATATAGTAGGTCGGCAGGATGTATTTCAATTCGGGAAAGCCAACAGGTTCCACGCGGTGTCCCCGGGCTTGTAATAAACCGATCTTGTTTTCCATCGCCTGGCGTATCTCGGGCTGCAGGCCAACGGAGTTCAACGTTTCCTCAAAGTAGGCAATGTTGTAAGGTGCTGTCTGCTCACTTTGCAACAAAGACACATAGTCGGGTACCGGTTGGGTTGACACGGTGCTGTCATACTCGTCGGCGCCGGCAATTACACCGAGCACCAGGGCTACATCTTCCACGTTGGTGCCCATAATACCGATGCAATCGAAAGACGATCCGTAGGCGATAAGGCCATGACGCGAGATTCTTGAATAAGTTGGCTTGAGTCCCACGATTCCGCAGAATGCCGCAGGCTGGCGCACAGATCCTCCGGTGTCGGAGCCGATGGAGATGCGGCACATGCCTGCCATAACGGCCACTGCAGAACCGCCGGATGAGCCGCCGGGCACGCGTGTGTTATCGATGGCGTTGAGCACCGGACCAAACGCGGAGTTCTCGTTTGAGGAGCCCATGGCAAACTCGTCGCAGTTTTGACGCCCGATGATGATAGCGTCGCTGGCAAGCAGCCGCTCTGTAACGGTGGCGTTGTAGGGTGATTTGAAGCCTTCGAGAATTTTGCTTCCTGCCTGAAGGGGATGGCCCTGGTAGGCGACAACATCCTTGATGCCGACAACCAGTCCGGCGAGCTTGCCGGCTTTTCCGTTCCTGATTTTACTGTCTATTTCGCGGCCCGCATTTGGGCCTCCTCGCCGTACACGCTTAAGAAGGCGTTGAGGTGAGCGTTGGATTGAATATTTTGAAGATGGTGATTGACTAAGTCTTCGCAGGATATAAGGCCTTGCCGCAAATCAGATTGTACATCACGAAATGAAGCGTACGATTTCAAGGTTACTTGCCTTCCTCAATTTTTCCTGCCTCTTTACCGGCGTCATCAACTTCCTTTTTCACATCTTTCATGGCGTCTTTGAACTCGCGAATGCCCTTGCCCATGCCGCGTGCAAATTCGGGGATTTTCTTGGCCCCAAAAAGATCAACACAAACAGCGCGATAAGCATCAATTCCTGCGCCCCAATCCCACCTAGAAAAAGAATGATAGAATTCATAAGATTTCAAATATTTAAGGATGTAAAATTACTAATTTTTGGTATGTCTGGACCTTTGCCGGTCATTTAGTTTTGTGCGGTAATTCTTGAACGTGAGGGTGCAAATAAGGGTTCAGTGTGGCAGCGAGAGCCCTTTTTCAGAGGTTCCTGAGCCAGGTTTGCGGATCGAGCGGGGTGATATTCTTGTAGATGCGGAATCGGAGTTCGGAGATGCCGTCGCTGTTGGTAAGTACCTGCCCCAACTCCTGGTTGGTGCTCACATGCTGGCCTTCTTTTACCGAAATATCTTTCAACCCTGTGTAAGCCGTAAAGTAGGTGCCGTGTTTGATGAGTATGGTGTTGCCCATACCCGGTGTAAAAGCCACGCGCGCCACTTCGCCATCGAAAATCGCCTTTACTTTTTCGCCTTGCTGGGTTTGTATGTTGATACCGTCGCTTTGAATCACGATCCCTTTTAGTACGGGGTGATTTTGCTTCCCAAACCTGATCGACACAAAGCCGTCGACGGGCCAGGGGAATTTGGTTTTGTTTTCCTCGAATGAGTTAGAGAGGGTTACGGAGCGGTTCACTTTCATGGCGCGTGCCTCCCGTTCGAGTTCCTCTTTGATAATCTCGTTGATTTTCTTGTCGAGCAGAGCGATGGCTTTCTTGGTGGATTCCAGATCGCGGCGTAGTTGCCGCTCCTCTTTTTCCAGTGCCTTTACCACGCTGTTCTGTTTCTTTTTCAGACTGGCGAGTTGGTTGTTTTGCGCCAACTGCTCGTCCAGGAGTTTGTTCTTGTCGGTGCGCTTGTCCTGGATATCTTTTACCTGGCTGCCGAGGGCGTCCTGCACTTGTTCGATCTGTTCGACCTGAAGCTTTCGGCGCTCGCTATACTGCTGCATGTAGCGCAGGCGCATCACCATCTGGTCGAATGATTTGGATGAAAACAGGAAGGCGAGGCGTGTGGTGCTGTTGTCGGCTTTTTGGGCTGCGTACAACATGGCGGCATATTCCTTTTTCAGTTTCTTGAGGTCGTCTTCCAACACCTTGATGATGTCGTTGTTTTCACTGATCTCGGTGTCGAGAAAATCGATTTCGGATTTGATGGAACTAATGAGCTTCTCCTGTTCTTTGATGCGCTGATTGAGCGCTGTAAGCTCGCCAATCGTATTCTGCTTCTTGTCCGTTGTTTCGGAAAGAATACGTTCTACGTTTTTGATTTTCTGTAAATTCTGCTGTCGTTCCTTTTGCAGTTGCGACTTGGTTCTTTGCCCCCAGGCGTCTGCAGTAAAAATAATAAAAGTACGACCGCGGCCAGTATACTTTTACCTGCGCACATATTTCTTCGGTATGTTAAACGGAAACTTAAGTTCCTTGTCTCCTACCTCAGCTTTGTTATACTCAAAAATAATAGTTGTATTCAACAATCCGGCTATGGTCTTGTACAAAAGAACGATGGTGCCGTTGTAGGGAAACACCTTTCCGCCTACCGGTTGGAAGTTTGAATAGTTGATGCTGAGCGAATTGTTGGAGTTTTCCTCCTTCATTTCCACCTTTTCAATCTTCATACTTGCGGAATTGATATAGTTTGTAACGCCTATGGTGCCTGCTTGTTGTTTGAGGAGGAACCAGGAGTTGAGCGGCTCGACCACGTCAAGGTCCGATCGCTCGCGGATGAGGTTGCCCAGCATGGCGGCCTGTATAATATCAAAATTGATTTCGAAGTTAAACCTGCTCGACAGCTCAGGGTACTCAAACACATAATACTCCTTGTCTACATTGCTCACGATGGTGATGGAGTCTTTGTTGATGAGCGCCTTGCCGCCCTGTATGCCCACTACGTTGAACGTCATCCAGATGACGCTGTCTTTCCGGATGCGGATGTTCGCTTTCACGTCTCTTTCTTTGGTGCCGTCTCGCAACACCATCCGTGCCTTGCCCTGGAAATATTCAAAGTCAATAGCCTCGATGGAAAGTTCATTTTTTGGTGCTTGCAATGCGATGGGCGTAGTAATCTTCCTGCTGCACGCGAATGCCAGCAAGGGCAACACCAGCAGCAGTAACCGTGGGCTCTTATTCATAGATTTTTCTGTTCGCTATTTTCTTGTTTAAAGTTTCGCTGTTGGCGTTCATGCCCCGCGCCCTTTCCCACTGCTGCACAGCACCGTCCACATCGCCCAATTTAAAAAGAATATCGCCATAGTGTTCAAGGTGGGTGGCGTTGGCCTGGCCTGTGCCGATTACCTTTTCCATCGTCTTTCTGGCTTCCTTGTATTTTTCGCGCATGTACAACACCCACGCGTGCGTATCCAGGTAGGAAGCGTTGTCAGGGTTGTCTTTAACGAGCTTTGCCGACATCCGTTCCGCTTTCTCGAGGTTTACTTTTCGCAACGCAAGGAAGAAACTGTAGTTGTTGAGCACGTTGTAGTTGTTCGGATTGGCGGCCAGCGCTTCATCGTATGCCTTGTCGGATTTGTCGTACTGGCGCGTGGCGTTGTAAGCATCACCCAGCATGCTGTCTATCTCGGGTACCAGCTTCTTTTCTGAAACAGACAGGCGTTTGGCTTGCTCCAGCGAGAAGATGGCTTCGGCGTACTTGCGCTTGTGCAAAGCCGCATAGCCATTGAAGTAATGAATGATACTCTGGTTCGGAAAAAGCTCAAGGGCTTTTTCAGCGTCGTTCATTACCTGGTCGTATAATTCTTCCTGCACCTCGAGGTACAATAAATTCTGCCACACTTCGAAATTCACATCGCCAGACCCGATGGCGGTTTTGTATTCTTCGATGGCCTCTTCGTTGCGCCCGGTCGACAGGTACAAGTCACCACCCAGTATATGCACATGGGTGTCGTACGGGTGCGAAGCCGCCAGTTTGTTGTACAGCACCATGGCAAACGATTCCTTGTCGGGATCAGCAATACGGCGCGCGCGGTTTTGATTGATTTCTGTATTGTAAGAACTCAACACGATGATCTTGCTGCCAAACTCCACGTCGGGGTTGTCGAACACCTGCACCAGAATGTCTCTCGCTTTCTGCTCCTGACGGGCGTCGCGATATAAGCCAGCCAGCAGCATCGCGGCGTTGCCGGCGTTTTCGCGGGAGGTGGTAAATTTTTCGAGAAAGGAGATGGCCAGCGGGAGTTGTTCATGTTTTGCCAGCACTTCGGCAAACGCCATTACAAACCTTTCTTCTTCCGGAAACGCCGCCATCAGTTTTTCACCTTCAGCGATCGCATCTTTCGTTTTGCCGGCTTCGAGCAGCAGCCGGATTTTTTGCACCGAAGAATGAGCCACAGATGAACACAGATAAACACAGATCAAACCAGGAGACGATACCCAACCCAGAGACCAGAAGCTGCGATTCTCTGCTCGATTCGATCTTTTCTCTTCTTTCTGATCTGTGTTTCATCCGTGTTTATCTGTGGCCAATCTTCCGCTTCATCTCTTCGCCATGACC
>JAAURZ010000213.1 GCA_012031955.1 Bacteroidia bacterium | reverse complement strand
TACTACTGCGCCGTGTACGCGTAAGCGTTGCAGACTGCGGGTTCGAGCCCGGCGCCGGCTGTCCGTCGCCCTTGAACGCCGCAACCTTGAACACCCAGCGACCGCTGCCATCGACAAATTCGCTCACCGCGAGATAGCGCGTGCGCTCCTCGCCGCAGAGATGCAGCACCACGGTCCCGGGCGGCAGCCGCGAATTCGCGAACGATTTGTTTGGTGTCTTCGTCATCGTTTGCAATCACAACAACATCATCCAATACGGCAAGCATTTTTGCAGCCATCGGGTGCGAACCTGACAGGATCGCCTTGAAAACTTTTTCGCGGTGCTGGATGACCAGGTTGAGTAAGGCATTGGCCGCACCTAACGGCTGTTCCGGCGACGCCCGCACAAACACCAGCATCAGCTTAGTTTGCTCCATCAGCTTACCCACCATATTCACTACGTGTGCCTCTGAGCTGGCATCGAGGTCGGTGCCGATGATGTCGTCGGCGAGGGAGGAAGCGTACCGGAGCATCGGCTTGTCGTAGCCGTCCGTCTTCCAGTCAACAAGATTGATCTGAAGAAAAAGGCGCATGACGCAATATTCTAAAATTCCCGCAGATCCGCATCTGGCACGGCTTGGGGCCTTATGGTTTTTTGATAGTTTTGCACCTCCGTAATCCAAACTAACCAGCATCCAATGGCAAGCCGCAAAATTACCCGCGCACTTATTTCCGTGTACTATAAGGATCATCTGGATCCCATCATTCATGAACTGGCACGGCAAGGTGTGGAATTTGTCTCGACAGGCGGCACGCAGTCATTCATCGAAAAACTCGGCTATAAAGTGACGCCGGTTGAAGCGCTTACAGGTTATCCTTCCATTTTCGGCGGCCGTGTCAAGACTTTACACCCAGCCGTTTTCGGCGGTATCCTATTTCGGCGCGACGACGAGGGGGATGTAGCACAGGCCAAGGAGTACAACATTGCGGCGATCGACCTCGTGATCGTGGACCTTTATCCTTTCGAAGAGACGGTGGCTGCCGGCGGTAGCGAAGCGACAATCATTGAAAAGATCGACATCGGTGGAATATCACTTATCAGGGGTGCGGCCAAGAACTTCAAGGATGTGCTCATCGTATCATCCAGGGGTCAGTACGACGAACTTCTGTCGCTGCTCACCACCAAGGCATGCACAAGCGACCTCGAAGACCGCAAGCGTTTCGCGGCCCAGGCCTTCGACGTAACGTCGCATTACGATGCTGCTATTTTCAACTACTTCAACGGCACATTCCATTTGCCCAGCTTCAAGAAAAGCGTACAGCAGGGTCGTGTGCTTCGCTACGGTGAAAACCCACATCAGCAAAGTGTGTACTACGGCAACCTCGACGCACTGTTCGATCAATTGAACGGAAAGGAACTGTCCTACAACAACCTGGTGGACGTAGATGCTGCCATCGGCCTGTTGCAGGAATTCAAAGACGAAACGGCATTGTCATCATCAAGCATACCAACGCCTGTGGCGTGGCCACGGCTGCGAGTGCGAAAGCGGCATACCTCAAAGCATTTCAGGCAGACACTATTTCTGCATTCGGCGGCATTCTGGCTACCAACCAGACTGTGGACGCAGAAGCGGCATCCGAAATCAACAAACTGTTTTTTGAGATACTCATCGCACCGGGCTACACAGCCGACGCGTTGGACCTGCTGAAGTCAAAAAAGAATCGGATTATCTTGCTGCAAAAGCAAACGATCACCGAGGTGAAACAATTCAAGAGTTTGCTGAATGGCGTGATTGAACAGGATCTCGACCTTCGCACCGACAGCGGTGGCGACCTTAAGGTGATGACCCAACGCCCACCCGATGCCAATGAAACTGAAGCGTTGTTGTTCGCGAGCAAGATTTGCAAGCACACCAAGTCGAACGCCATAGTTTTGGCGGTGAACGGACAATTGATCGCGAGCGGTGTTGGGCAAACATCGCGGGTCGATGCACTGAGACAAGCGATTGAAAAGGCCGCGTCGTTCGGGCTTTCGCTGGCAGGCGCGGTAATGGCTAGCGACGCATTCTTCCCTTTCCCAGATTGTGTAGAGATTGCCCATGAGCATGGCATCAGGGCGGTGATCCAGCCCGGCGGTTCGGTGAAAGATCAGGACTCGATTGATTTCTGTAACAAACATGACATGGCCATGGTGTTCACGGGTCTACGCCATTTCAAGCACTAGGCATCCGGTTAAATCATTGGCGACAGAGAAGGGGTCATCTTCACTAAAAACCTTACATTTTTGAAGCGCAAACTAATATTTTGGTAAATTGATGCAATTTTGGACGAAGTATCTTCGGCCGAGGCCTTGTACCTGAACCATTTTTTAACCGACACCACACAACATCAATGGGATTTTTTGATTTTTTTACCAGTGACATTGCAATTGACCTTGGCACTGCTAACACCCTGATTATCTACAAAGACAAGATTGTGGTTGATGAACCCTCCATCATCGCCATCGACAAGAGCAACAACAAAGTGCTGGCAATCGGGCGCGAGGCCATGCAAATGCATGAGAAAACGCATGAGAATATCAAGACCATCCGCCCTCTAAAGGAAGGCGTGATCGCCGATTTCCATGCGGCCGAGATGATGATACGCGGGCTCATTAAAATGATAGACACAGGCAAGCGCCTTTTTCCGCCGTCGCATCGCATGGTTATCTGTATCCCGTCGGGTATTACTGAAGTGGAAAAGCGCGCGGTGCGTGACTCAGCCGAGCATGCAGGCGCCAAGGAAGTATACATGATCCACGAACCGATTGCAGCCGCTATCGGTATTGGCATCGACATTGAACAACCTGTCGGTAACATGATCGTCGACATCGGCGGCGGTACCACAGACATCGCGGTGATTGCCCTTTCGGGCATCGTGTGCGACCAGTCGATACGTGTGGCGGGCGACACTTTCAACCGCGACATCCTCGACTACATGCGCAGGCAGCACAACCTTTTGATAGGAGAACGCTCCGCCGAAAAAGTCAAGATCGAAGTGGGCAGCGCGCTTACAGAACTCGACGACGGGCCCGACGACTATGAGATTCGTGGTCGCGACCTCATGACCGGCATCCCCAAGACCATTAAAATATCATACTCCGAAGTAGCCTTTGCCCTCGACAAATCGGTATCCAAACTGGAA
This sequence comes from Bacteroidia bacterium, assembly GCA_012031955.1. The sequence goes on along the minus strand of JAAURZ010000213.1, from coordinate 2,253 downwards.
GAAGCCGTACTGAAGGCGCTTGAAACCTCGCCACCGGAACTTTCGGCCGACATTTACGAACGCGGAATCTACCTTACCGGCGGCGGTGCATTGCTGCGCGGCCTCGACAAGCGGTTGGCGTTGAAAACCAAACTGCCCATTCACGTGGCCGACGACCCGTTGCGTGCCGTGGTAAGAGGCACGGGTATGGCTCTCAAGAATTTGAACGCTTTCCGCACTGTGTTGATGACTTGATGGAATGGAGCGCCTATTATTATTCTTCTACCAATACCGCGCTTTCTTCACCTTCATTGCACTGGAACTCTTCTGTGCATGGTTGATTATTGAGAATAACCAATACCAGGGAGCGAAGTTCTTCAACTCCTCAAACGCATTCGTTGCCAGCATCAACGGCTTCTCCTACAATATGCGATCTTATTTTTCGCTTACTGAAACGAATGAATTACTCGCCCTGGAAAATGCCGAACTTCGCAAGAAACTAGAGCAACGCAATCAAAGCCTGTTCCTGCTCGACAGCACGCGCTCCAGCGATCAGGAAATTGTGAACCGGTTTGACTTTGTGAGCGCCAGGGTGGTAAACAATTCCGTCGATCGCTTCACAAACTTCATCACCATCAACCGCGGTCGCGACGCCGGTATTGAAAGCGGCATGGCCGTGATCAGTTCCGAAGGTGCCATCGGAAAAGTGAAGGTAGTGTCGGAGCACTACGCCGTGGTGTCGTCGCTGCTCAATCGCGACGTGCTGGTGTCCGCAGCCATCAAGCGTACAGGTCATTTCGGAACCATCCAGTGGGATGGTATCGATCCTACCGCCATACGGTTCAACTACATTCCGCGCCACGTCGATCCGCACGTGGGCGATACCATCGCTACGTCGGGCTACAACGCAATCTTTCCGGAGGGTATCCTGATCGGCACCATTGCCTCGGTCGAACTGAGCGACGAAGCGCTGTTCTACGACCTCGTCGTAAAACTGTCGCAAGACTTTCAGAAGCTGTCTTATGTGGAGGTTGTACGCAGCAACCTGAAAGTGGAGCAGGATTCGCTGGAACAAACCATGGAGGATTTCATGCGATGAGCCGCTGGGGTATCATGCAGGTCGTATCCGTGTTGCTCTATCTTATCGTGCAGGTAGTGGTGCTGAAGAACATCGTTCTCTTTCACACAGCCTTTTGTTTCCTCTACGTGGCCTGCCTGCTTACGCTGCCGGTGGAAACCAGCAAACTCATACTGATGGGGATCGGCTTTTTCGCGGGATTTGTGATAGACATATTCAACGACAGCCTTGGCCTGCACGCGCTCGCCTGCGTGTCGATCATGTATTTAAGAAACTATTGGCTAAATTTACTCACACCACAAGGCGGATACGACAGTAACGCCCGTCCGGCCCTGTCGACACAGGGGTTGCAGTGGTTTCTTGTGTATGCCGTTCCGCTGGTGCTCGTCCATCATCTGATTTTGTTCTACGTCGAGGCCGGTGGTTTTTCGCTGTTCTGGTTCACGCTTTGGAAGGCCGTGGCCAGCACATTGCTTACGTCTTTAATAATGGTACTCGTACAATTTCTGTTTCCAGCGAGGAGGAGAATATGAACGAAGGAAGAAAAGAGATCATTCAGATTGTATTTGTGCTGGTGGGAATAATTTTTCTCATCAAATTATTTTTTGTGCAGGTGGTTGACAGAAACTACTTCGCCCAGCTTGCCGAAAGCAACTCGCGGCTTCGCCAAATCGACTATCCCGTACGGGGTTGATAAAGGACAGGAACGGAAAGCTTCTCGTATACAATACACCCGAATACGATTTGCAGATCATCACGAGTGAAGTGATGCATTTCGATTCCACAAAATTCTGCGATATATTCGACATGGGGTTGGTGGAATTGCGGGGCCGTTTCAAAGAGCTGCGCACGCGCAAAGAGTACTCGCCGGTAAAGCCCATCACCTTCATCCCCCAACTATCCAACTATGACTTTGCCAGGATACAGGACTACATCGATGAATTTCCCGGCTTCTACATACAGGCCCGTACCACGCGCGCGTACACCTCGACGGCTGCCGCCAATGCACTTGGGTATGTAAGCGAGATATCCAAGTCTCAACTCGACAACGACAAGTCGAAAGTATACAAGCAAGGTGACTACATCGGCCAGAGCGGCATCGAATCGTATTACGAAGAGTACCGTGCGGGCCAGCGTGGCGTGCGGTTCACACTCCGCAACGTGAAAGGCGAGTCGTCGAAAGGGTCGTTCGCCGA
>JAAURZ010000212.1 GCA_012031955.1 Bacteroidia bacterium | reverse complement strand
GCGCGCTCGAATCGTGTCTTGCCCTGGGCGTTGGCTTCCGGAGATCGGCGCAACGACGGGTGATTGGGGTTGACGTCCGCTTCGCCGGCGAGAACGACGAGCGGCGCCGCGATCGCCTTCGCGGGATCGTAAACCCCCGCCGGCAGGCCATGCGGCCCGTAAGGCCACGCCCCGGTCTCGGGGAAAGTGTACCAGCCGGCATTCGCCGAGATCACCATGCGCGCCCTGGGCCCGGCCGCGAACAACGCGAAGCGGTGCGCAAACTGCGCGCCGGCCGAATGCCCGTAAAGCACGTACCGTTCGCTTGAAAGGCCGAGGCGGCTGCGCGCCGCGTCGAACATCGGCTCAATCGCCGAAAACGCCCACAGGTCACGTTCCGTTACTGCGCCGCTCTCATCGACTACACCGCCGAGGTTGTAACTGTCGGCGCCCGGAAACTCCGATGTCGGAAACTCAGGAACGACGATCACGAAGCCATAGCGGCTAGCGAGCGGGCGCCACTCCGCGAAGTATCGATCTGCGTCTCTCTTCACGCCATGCATGACGAAGATGACTGGCGCGTCGTCTGCCGCGTTCTCGGGCCGGAACACGAAAGCGCGGAGGGGCGGACCTTTCCAGGCGTCAAAAACCATGGGCTCGGGAAGCGCATCCGTCGTCGCCGCAACGGAAGGCGCAAGAAGGCCCAGGCAAAGGGACGCAAGCAATCTCATGGATCAATCATACGCCGAGTGCGAAACGTCGAGAAGCGCCTCCGCGGCGATCCGCGCAGCCGCGCGCGCGTGGCCAGCAACTCCACCGACCCGCCCGATTGGCACGCGTCCATCACAATCAATTGCTTTAACGCTCTTATGTGCTTGAATCTTTCCTGCAGCAGCGAAGCCTCAATGGCTTCTTTCTGCAACGCCTTTTGATCGTAAAGTCGCGAGCTCTCAGTGGGTATGAAATAAAACTGATTGTCTACCATGCTGCCATGGCCGGCATAGTAAAAGATGAACACGTCTTCCTGGTTGATCACCTGCGCCAGTTCGTCGAGTTTGGCGAGTATTTTTTCACGCGTCGCGTCTTCATCGTAGAGGGTGTGCAGCGATACCGACTTGAACAGCTTTTGTCCGTTGGCACCCATCAGCGAGCTGATGATTCGGCGTCGGGCTTTGCGTAGTTCAGCGAAAGCCTGCTGTTCTTGTACTGATTGATGCCTACAGCAAACAGGTGACAAACACTGTTCTTGGAAGGGTGGTCGGAGAACACTTCCGCGACCGGCGCGTCTGATTCCACTCCGTCGCTGTTTGTGGCCGATGCGCTCAGGGTGTTACTGCCGCCGACGAGCGTGACGGTCTGCTTGTACGTGGTCGACTCGCCCTTGCGGCCAGGTAGTTTGAGCTGACCTGCATCGACCGGAATGTTTTTTCCGTTGTGAAACATGCGAAGGCGTGACACGCCGCCGCCGTTGTCTGTGATTCTCACATAAACGTCGACGGTTTCGGGATTGGAAGTCTTTATCGTGGCCACGCGCACCGTGGGCGGGGGCGACGCGTTGAGTTTGCCCTGCAGACTTTTTCCTTCTGTTGATTCACCCCGCGTTTTAAACACTTTGGGTAAAATGTCGGGCCGGTAAAAATCATTGAAGAACTGATCCACCGCATAGGTCTTCATGCCATCGACGAAGTGTACGGATTTGCGCGCACCATCTGTTCCGTTGAAATAGCCTTCCCGTGTCTTCACCATCCAGTCACGGTCGCCCAGGTGAATGTGTTCGAAAAACTCCAGGCCGCCGGCGAGGTCCCAAAATTTCGTAACACCGTCGGTACTATGACTGATCAGCATCTTGCCGTCGGCACTTTGAATGATGGAAGTGATCTCGGCCTGGTGGCCCGCCAGTTGGCGAGTGACTTTGCCGGTGGCAACATCCCACACGCGCACTACGCGGTCGGCACCGCCGCTAAACACCGTCTTACCGTCCTGGCGTAGATGGCAACGTACACAGGGCCGCGGTGGCCAGTAAGTTTGCCATCCATCAGTCCCGTGGCGACGTCCCATAGCCGGATGCTGCCGTCCCATGAGGCGCTCAACAATTGCTTGTTGTCGGCCGAAAGCCGGATGGAGGCGATCACGTCCGAATGGCCTACGAAATCGCGCACTACTTGCTTTGTGTCGATCTCGCGCATCTTCAGTGTGTTGTCGAGCTGCGCGGCGAAAAGATAAAGGTCGTTGCTGCTCAGCAGCAGGCTGTAGGCCGATGCGTTGTCCAAATCAAAATACGCAAGTGTCTTGCCTGTTGCCAGGTCAACCAGTTTGGCCGTAGCGTCCCAACTGCCTGTGATGGCCTTGGTCTCGTCGCCGTTGAAGTGTATGTCGAAAATGGGTTCGCGATGTGCCTTGATTACCTTAAGCGTGTCGCCCGTTGCAACGTCCCAGAGAATAACGCGCCCGTCGCCGCCGCCGGTAAGCATGTGCTTCCCGTCTTTTGAGAGCGCATAGCAGATGGCCGCTTTTTCGTGACCCGCATAATCCATTTCGGTCTTGCCGGTGGCAATATCCCAGCGTTTTACCTTGTCCCAAATTTACCTTTGATAAGGCTCTTGCCGTCCTGACTTAGCATGAGTTGGTTTTTGAGACGGAGGTACTTTGCAATGTGCGACTCCCAGTACGAATTGGGGTCGTAGGCAATGCCGCCCTTGTCGCGCTCATTGAGTATGCCCGACAGCGTGCCGGTGATACGGTTCTGAGGCAGGTCAAAAACGTAAGTGATGTTGTTGGCGCAGGCCAGCAGCAAGCGCTTGCCGTCGGCAGTATAGGCCACTTCGTTGATCTCGCTGCCAGTTTCGGGTTTATGCCGCGAACGTTCGGTGCCCGATTGCGCGTCCCAGGTTATCACCTCGTCTTTCGTGGCGGCCATTACCGTCTTGTTGTCAGGCGAGAAGGACAAGCCCGAGAGCGCTTCGATGTTTTCCGTGTATCGCTTTACTTCTGTGCCGGCCGACAGGTCGTACTTTTTCACAGGGGCCTTGTTCGACGCCATGATCAAGTAGCGGCTGTCGGCGCTAAAGTCGGTCCACGTGGCGCAACCACCGCACCACCCCGATTCGTGGGTGAACGTATAGGACTTCTCCCATGTGGCGGTCGCGTACAAATTGGCAGTGCGGTTGTCTTCTCCTATGGCGAGGTATTTTCCATCGGGTGAAAACGACAGATTTATGCCATAGCCGGCGCCCTGGTCTGCATTTACTTTGATCTCTTTAATCAATTTCTTTGACCCCAACTCCCAAATGGTGGCCACGTCGGGATAGCCTGCGACTACAAAATATTTTTGGTCGGGACTGAATGCAACCGCTGTGAGTATTTTGCCCGCCGGTGGCGTGGCGAAAAGTTCCTTTCCTGAAATGACATCCCATATCCTGGCGGTCTGGTCGCCGCTGCTGGTGATCATGAGTTTGCCGTCGCGTGTAAAGTCGATGCAATTAACCGAGCCTTCGTGGCCTAAAAAGCTGCGCACTTCCCTGCCGGTGCTCAGCTCCCAGAGTTTGGCCGACTTGTCGCGGCTGCCAGTAGCCACATAGTTGCTGTCGGGGCTCATGCTAACGGCAAGCACCGCCTGGTCATGGCCTTTTTGAATAACGGTTTCGAGCGACTGTGAGAAGGCAGCCGTGCTCGCGACGAGAAGTAAGAAAGTTCTGGCGATCATGTTCGTGTGGGTTGCAGGTTGTTCCACACGAAATTACGAAAGAAATGATTCAGCCGGAGACGGCTTCCGACGACTCTGGCTCCGGTTCCTGAAGGTCCTCCCAATTGCCCGGCTCGGTGTGGTTGAGATACTCCAGTATTTTCTGCTCCACTTGCTTTAGCTTGAGTGCTTTCAGGTATTTGCCATTGCGGGCGAGTATAAGCCTGCCGGTCTCTTCTGAAATGGCCATCACCAGCGTGTCTGTATTTTCAGACATGCCCACTGCCGCCCGGTGGCGCAGACCGAAGTTGGGTGGGAGATGATCGTTTTCACTCACCGGAAGCACACAACGCGCGGCCCTGATCCTGCCTTTGTGGATAATCACCGCGCCGTCGTGCAGCGGACTGTTCTTGTTGAAAATGGAAAGGAGCAGTCGCTTGTTGACATCGGCATTGAGCGCGTCGCCCGTTTCGGCGTAAAATTTCAGCTCGGTGTCGCGGGAGAATACAATAAGCGCGCCGGTCTTTGCCGCCTTCAATGTCTTGGCAGCCTCGATGATTTCGGACAGGTCGAAGTCTTCGTGGTGCCCGGTGCGCCAATTGGAAATTGTCTTGAAGAGATTTTCCCTGAACTCGGCGCTTCGCCCCAGCACCAGCAGGAATTTCCTGATCTCCGGTTGAAAGAGCACGATCATGGCGATTACACCCACACCCATAAATTGCCCCAGTATGGTTGCAAGCAGTTCCATTTGCGCCGCCCGCACAACAAGGTACACGAGGTAGAGCGCGAGCAGTCCGAGGAAGATGTTGACAGCGATACTACCCCTGATAAGCTTGTACACCTGGTACAGCAACACACTTACCAGCGCGATGTCGATGAAGTCAACCCAGGTGACTTCCAGAAATCCTATCTTGATGGCTATGATCATGGTTGGCACTATGGCAAATGTACTGATTCATTGCCGAGTACGAAAAGGACTGTTCCACCATTGGGTGATTATTTTATTCAGATTACCGTGCAGCGCGGTAGTGTTGGAAAAGTGTGATCGCCTCCGCAGCTTGCTTCACATCGTGCGCGCGTAGGATGGAGGCACCGCCAAGCAGCGCCAGCATGTGCAGCGCGGTTGTTCCGTTGAGCGCTTCTTCGGGAGTGATGCCCAGTGTTTTCCAAATCATGGATTTGCGCGACACGCCCGCCATCACGGGCCGCTCAATCGGCCGAAGCAGCGGAAGCTGTTGAAGGAGTTCGTAGTTCTGGTCTGATGTTTTAGCGAAGCCGAAGCCCGGGTCGATGATGATGTCGAACAGGCCGGCTGCCCTGCATGCGGCAACGCGATCGTGAAAATAGTCGAGCACGTCTTTTATCAGGTGTTCGTAGTGCGTTTGCTGGTTCATGGTTTGAGGTGTGCCGCGCATGTGCATCAGCACATATGGAACGCGAAGCCGCGCAACGGTGGCGAGCATGTCCACGTCCAAGAGGCCACCTGATATGTCGTTAACCATCGCCGCTCCGTTTTGCACACAGGCACGCGCCACGTGGCTTCGGAAGGTGTCGACTGAAATGAGCGCGCCGGGAAAGTGCTTCAGAATTATGGCGATCGCGGCTGCACTCCTTTTTGTTTCCAGGTCCTCCGGTATGTCGGCGGCGCCGGGTCGCGATGAGTACCCGCCCACGTCGAGGAAGGTTGCGCCTCTGTGAGCATTTGTTCTGCCTTGGCCAGTGATAGACTTTTCGTCGTCGTACACGGCTGCCTTCGTGGAATGCTGTCGTCGTGATGTT
>JAAURZ010000211.1 GCA_012031955.1 Bacteroidia bacterium | reverse complement strand
GCCAGTTTGTAAAAAAAGTACTATTGTGTGGCAGCAACCAAGCTGAGATAAGGAAACCAAATGTAACAAAGAAGTAGTAAAAAAGGCAGTCGTTGATAGCGAACCAGTTAGTTGGGATCAAATATGAGAGGGCATAAAGCACGGCACCCAGCAGGGCGTTCGGAAGCGCCCTGAACTTGAATACATAAGTATTGACGGCTGCGAACATAATCATAAGCATGAACAAGGTATACAGGTACCAGAACTGATCGAGTGAACGCGGCAACACAAAGATATACGCGTAGAATACAGGCGTTTTTGTCGGAGTTGACCACGTTGCTGAAGACGATCTGTAGTGTGAGGTGGATAGTGACCCATACCAGGTATGGATACAAAAGTCCGTCGAACTTGAAGCGCACGAAGCGCAGAAACCCCCGTTTCACCAGGCTTGAGTGTATGAATATGCCTGACACTACAAAGAAGATGGGCATGCTGGCCTCCTGCACAAGGAAGATCGCATTTCTTATAGGATAACCCATGTGGATAAGTCCACTCAGGGTATGGCGATACACTACGTAGATGATAACAATTCCACGGGCATAGTCTATCCATCCCCTCCTTTTGCTATCTACTTTCGAAGCATAAAAGAATGAGGAAATCTTACTTAAAAAGAATCTCATCTATTTAAAGCCAGACAATATTTTCGTGTCAATTCGCTAACGTACTTCTTCGAGCTTAATACCAATGAGCGACTCAAGGTCAAGTCTTGCATTAATGTAATCTGCCTCGGCTTGAATTTTGGCGATGGCCGAACGATTAAAGTTGTTCAGGCTAACGTTGTAGGTTTCAAAAGTACTCTCTCCCTGTTTGAATTTCTGCTCCAGCAGCTTGTACGAGTTCTCAGCGTCCAGTGCGGCCTGCGACTGTATCTTATAGATTTTTTCAAATGTCAAAAACTGGTTGTAGGTCCTGAGCACAGTTGCGCGCAGCGCCAGTTTTTGCTGGTTCACCAGGGCCTCATTGATCAACAGTGTTTCGCGCGATTTCTTCACGTCGTACGGAATCGAGAAGAACTGTCCGAAAGTTAGTCTCAGTGTGAAGTTGTACCTGGGAAAAAATTGAGCCCGGTCGGCCACATCGGCCGAAGGATTCACGTTGAACTCGTTTAAGTTGCCCTGCACGCCAAAAATATCGAGCCACTGAACACCTGCGCGTTTCACATCCCAACGGGCATTGGTTACGTTTCGCTGAACGATCTCATTTTGAGGATTGTTTTTCCACGCAAGCTGCACCAGCCTTTCACCAAAGTCTTCGGACCGGACCCCTTCGGGCAGGATTACCTTATTGTAGTCAACGTTCTGTCCATAAACCGCGGTTGAAACAAGAAAAAAGAAAAGCAACTTCTTCATGATATGGTTGAATTAATATTGGTGTTTTGGGTTGTAGCTGCATCAATTGCGCTAATTCGTTCTACCAAGGCATAGGTAAACATCACGATCAAAACGATGGATCGCTGGAGTATAGCATCTTGGGTGAAATGGGCCACTGACAAAGCAAAAAAGGGCACTAAATAGGATAGCAAATATGCCTTATTTTCCTGACTTTTTAATGTATAATAAGCGTTGATTCCCTTTAAACAGACGGAAACAATGAGCCCCATGAACAAAATCAGTCCTATCCAGCCAGTTTCAAGGGCTACAGCGAGGTAGCCGCTGTCGGGATCCCAATCTCCAGCCAGTTCATGGCCTGGACTGTACATCAGGCCTGCGGGGCCTGTGGTCATTGGCCCCGCCGGCCAATGGGGTGCGAGCGCACATACGGCTGCATCCGGTTACGGGTTTGGTCGCGCACGCCCATGCTTGCATCTTCGCCCGGCGTAAATGTTGACCTTATCCTGTTGATAGTTCCTCCGTGGAACGTCCAAAAAGTACAGCGAGTCCCATCAGCACCAGGGTGCCGCCGATGATCATGGTACGCCGGGTGCGAATAGTCAGAAGCAAATAGAAAACAATACCGGCAACCACTACGGCATACGCGGTTCGGGTACCGGAGAAGCTCATGGCTACAAAGATCATTATTGCACTCAAGCCAAATGCAATCCTCCAGTGCGTTCTAAAAGGTCCCATTGCCAATGCAAGGAAGCTAAGACCGCTCGCGGAAGTATACATGCCGTAAGAGGAAGGGTCTGACAAAAATGAGAACTTCCGCATGTGATTCCAGATAAAGTACAGCTTGAAACGCTTCGGAGCCTCATATATCCAGTCCCATTCAAACGAAGTAAGTCCAAACACCTCTTGGTATACGCCGTACAATGCTACCAGGAATCCGGTAGCCAACCAGAATTTTGTGAACAGCCGCAAGTCCTGCCGGCGAGCGATAAAATGAACGCTCACTACATATAATACGATCGTGATATTGCCACGCAGCGACATCACCCATCCCTTAATGGACACGGCGTTTGGGTTAAGTGCCTGCAGTAAAAGGTAGCTCGTAAGTATGATAAACCAATAGGTTGTACCATTGAGCACGCTGCTCCAGGGAACCGGTCTTTTGCTTTCGTGAAGATCAAAGAAATAAAAACAAGCCCAAGCAAGGCATCATATGCCACGCCCAGTGGAATTGGGCTCAGGTATATTCGATTGAGGTAAAACATGAATACGCCCAGCAGAAACACGAGAATGAAGCCCCACCTGAAATTGGCCATCGTGACCCATACCACCACGACACCCACAATACCCCCCAAAACCATCAGGCCCGCCAACATGCTCACCGAAGAGATAAGGTAGGCAAACCCGATTGTAACGAGCACCAGCACAACCGCCAGCGCAACTTGGTTATTGAGTCTGTTAAGGATCGTCATATCAATCCAGAATTACGATCTTCAAAAAATGTATACATATACCAGCAGCACGAAGGCGATCACAATGCCTTTTACAAGTTCCTTGTCGGTAAATGGTTTGTACTCCGGTTCGTCTTCAGGATTCATCATGCCAACGCGAATTCGGTGTGTAGGGTGCTTACGAGGGTTTGCGCCCGCTGGTCCCAGTTGTTGCCCTCGGCCACGGCAATCCTGGCCAATCTTTTTTGCTCTGTGTCTTCGTCAATGGCCTTTGTGATCAGTGCCATGAATTCGTTTTCGCTATCGCCGATATAGACCACATCCTTAAAGTTATTAATATCTTCCGAGAATCCGGTCGTCACTACCGGCTTTCCGGACGCGAGATACTCATTAATTTTAAGGGGATAGATACTTCGGGTCAGTTGGTTGCGAAGGAATGGGATCAGGCATACATGGGCGTGTTGCAGGTACGCCGGAAGCTCCGTCAACTGCTTGCTTCCGGTGAAAATAACGTTGGGCAGCTTGTCCAGACCAAATTCTTTATACCGCTGAAAGGCAAGCGGTCCTATCATCACCAGCACCTTGTCCGGGTGGCCTTTGGCCACACTCACCAGCAAGGCATAGTCGAGCCGATGGCAGATGTTGCCCATATAAAGAATTATTTTCGTGCCCGGTGCTATGAATCTCAACTCGTTGGGCTTGTCGAAAACCCGTGTTTGCGTCTGCAGAAAGTTTCCTACATCGGCGGCGTTCGGCAACAGCATAATACGCTTCGCCGCTCGCGCATTAAGCCGCTGAAGTTCAGTCGACGTAACCAGCGTTAAGCCTGCATCGCTTACGGCCTCACGTTCGCGTGCCACTCCGTGCTTTGATATGTAATCAGATTGGCTGATATCGTCCACACTGTAGTAGACACTCAACGCCGGCTTGAAGCCGTTAGGAAAGTATTTCCCGAAAAGGGGGTTAAAGAAGTTGATAAATACAAAGTTCTTAACCTGAAAGGTATTCAACATTTGCTCTAAAGCCTTGTAAACGATCGCGTCGTTCACCTTCGACAGCCGTTCATATAGCCAGCCGGGAGGCAGCCAATTTATAGGCATGATGAGGCGTGGCGTCACCGCATAGAAATTCGGATGATCGCGCAGAGGCTGCGTAACTGGCTGCTTGCCATACAACAACGCCTGCTTGCGGCGCGCGATGGGCTCCGAGTGCCGCTGCCGCGCATAGTCTTTGTAAGTATATGGATTATCAACGTAGAATACACGCGTGTGGCGCGCCAGCGCTTTGGCCAACGAGAATGCCGTGGAAGAGTATTTCGAATCCCAACGTGGCAGCGCCATTATGACAATATCGTAGCCCAACGCGCTCAATGCTTCTTCAATACTTTGGATATAAAAATCTTCCATCCCGCCACATACCACTGCCCTATCGCACCGGGGATCTTCAACAGTGATATCTTAAACTTGTAATACAAAATCAACTGGTTTAAAACAAACACAAGGCAATAGGCGGACACTGTTCCGTAAGCCGCGCCGACAATACCCCAGGTTGTAATAAAGAAGTAATTAAAAATAACATTCAACACACCCACTGCCAATAGCAAATAGAAATTAAGCTTAGGCATTTTAAGGGCATCCATGATCGTTCCAAACTGACGGTTGAAGGGAATGATCAGCGTATAGAAAACTGTCACTTGCAGTACGGGTATGGCGGCTCTATAGGGGTCACCAAAATTGTAACAATTATAAATTCCGCAAATACATACATCGGTATCACCATCGGCAACATAACAGCCAGTATGAGGCCAACCGATTTATAATAGATGTCCTGAATCCCCTTGTCGCCTTCCTGCTGCATGCGCTTGTGCACTTGTGGAAAAACCAGGTTGGAAATTGCCAACGTCGGCACCTCCACGAGATTCGAAATCCTGAGCGCCGGATTGTACATGGCAACAGCAGTGGTCGACAGCATCCGGCCGATCATCCAACTGTCGGTGCTTTTAATAGCCATCGAACTGATGGTCGTACCGAATGTATACTTCCCGAAATGGAATAGCGTATTCATCAGCTTGCGATCCGGACGAAACGAGACATTCAACATGGATTTCACATAGCCATATGATATCGCCAACGTAACCCCTACGCTTACCAATTGTACAACCGCCAGTTCCACCAGGTTCGGCGGCCTTTTTACTATAAACAGCACAATGATATAAATCGACAACAGACTCAGTTTGATGGCATTCGTCATGAAAATACCGTCGAACCGGAGCGCTGATTGCATCAGGTATTCAAACTGAAGGTATGGGACCAGCAGCAAACTGGTGATGGCATAGACGAGGCACAATTGGTCTAATGGCTGGGCATCCCAGAAATCCGTCAACAGGCCGCCGAAGGCGACAAGAAATACGCTCATGACCACCGCCACAAGACCGTGCAACCAAAATGACGACGCAATGAAACGATCCCGGTCTTCATTCTCGGCACTTACAAAATAGGTAATAAACGGATTTCTGATAAATCCATTTCGGATCGTTTCCAGCAGGGCTGTAAACGCTCGTGAAAAGAACCCACACGCCGATCTCGGCTGCCGGTATGAGGCGGACCAGGAAATAAATGTTAAGGAATCCAA
>JAAURZ010000210.1 GCA_012031955.1 Bacteroidia bacterium | reverse complement strand
TCTACCTGCGTTACCTTATTGGCGGCGCCTTCGTAATTGCAGCCATTGGCATGGGTAAATTGTCGGGAGGTGTAAACCTGCTGGGATCCATCGGCCCACCCATCCAGGACCTCGCACCCATTCAGCAGTTCTTCCGTGTGATGCACGACTCCGGGTTATACTGGCAATTCATCGGGTGGATACAAATTCTGGCAGGGTCGCTGCTTATCACGCAGCGCTTCGCCAAACTTGGTGCACTGATTTTTTTTTGGAATCATCCTCAATATCTTTGTCATCACCATTTCGTACGAATTCACGGGCACGCCGGTCGTGACCGGGCTCATGGTGCTGGCCACAAGTTATCTTCTCATTTGGGACTTGCCCACGTTGCTCTTGCTCGTGAAACGAGAAGGCGTTGTAAATCGCCAGCCTTTAAAAGTCGTGGATCACCCGATGTGGTCATGGCTCGGGGTTATCATGCTCGCCAGTGTGATTGTCAACATGCTGCTCGGGCTTGGCATGCTGTACCAACTTGGCACTCCGCTGGCCGAGGGCCTGGTCGGCTTCATCACCTACTTCGCCTACTTCAACAAGGCAAGCAACCCGGTGGCCATTCAATAACGGCCTCCGGGTGCGTTAATGTTATTTGTTGTTATATATCCTGTCGAGGAACTCGTACCTGGCATCGTTGTCAGCCTTCACAGCCTTCGAGGTCACATCGATCACCATCACGGGAGGTGCCGTATCATCCGGCTTTGCCGCAGGCCACTCGGGCAGTTTGTCGCCGTTGGGGTTGCCTGTTTTAATAAAGTTCGCAAAGTAGTTTTGCATCGTTTCCGACACGGTGTAGTCGTCTTTCGTCCATTCGAAATCTTGTACAAGACCCAGGTTGCCCATGCAGTATTCAATCTCGCAGGCATGCGGTGCGCCGATTGGCTCCGGCATCGGGAAGCCATTGGACGGAGGCGGTGTAGTTGCCTTGGGGCGCAACTTGCTGTACAGATAGCGGTAAACAGGTTGGCTGCTGTTCTTCCGGTGCAGGTCAAACCACTTCCATGTGCTGTAGGCGATGAAGCGGTCCGATGCAAGCGCGGTAGCAGATGCTTCCAATTCTTTAGCCGATGTATGCGGATACAACTTGAGTGCCTCTTCTCCATTTTCCGGAAACGCCTCCTTCACTTTCTTCACATAGCCATCGTCAGTATATGGGCCTTGGGTAAACGCGAAGCCGGGTATCTCTGCGGAATTCCAGCCGAGGAGCAACGGTATTTGTGATTGTTGTTTCTTGCTGAAGATATCAACCAGGTTCGATGGCAGTAAGTAGCCGTCAATCACCGCCGGAAATCCGAACCGCCTGGACTCTGTGTAAATCTCAAACACTTCCTTCGTGCTCAAAGCCCGCAACTGTGCCAGCGTAGGATAGCCGGCCTGCTTCGCGAAGTCGGCTCCGATCTTTTCTGCATCGGCCAACGGTACCGGTGCCAGCGTTGGGTTGATGCTCGCGCCACTTTCGCCGATGGCGCCTGCGATAAGACTCTTCGACAATGGCGAGGTCATCTGTACACTTACGGAAATGGACCCCGCGGACTCGCCGGCGATGGTTACTTTCTTAGCGTCGCCACCAAACGACGCTATGTTTTTGAACCCACTTGAGCGCCGCGTTCTGGTCGAGCAAGCCGTAATTGCCCGACGCCTTGTACGATGCTTCCTTGCTCAATTCAGGATGCGAGAAGAAACCGAAAATGTTGAGCCGGTAGTTCACCGTCACCACAACGATTCCTTTCTGCGCCATGCTTGCGCCGTCATATCTTGGCTCGGAGCCGTCGCCGGATACGAAACCTCCACCGTAGAAGTATACCAGTACCGGCAAGTCCTTGGTGTTGCGCTTTGCCGGCGTCCACACATTGATGTAAAGGCAATCCTCGCTCAATCCGTCCGACCTGAAATTCATGTCACCGAAAACAATTGCCTGAACAGGCGCCGGCCCGAAATTCTTCGTTTGCCTTACGCCTTGCCATTTTTCTGCAGACTCGGGTGCCTTCCATCGCAGGTTGCCCACAGGCGGCTTGGCGTACGGAATGCCCAAATAGGATTGAACGCCTGTCTTCACATCGTAACTGCCTTCTACTAGGCCCGGTTCGATCTTGACTTGAACCGGAAAGGAACGGTTTTGCGCAAGTAGCGATGCTGACAGAAGTATCAAGGAGAAAAGGGAGAGGATGAATTTTCGCATAATTGAAAATGGTTGTTATTGTCTCAATTTGTAACAATAATAAGTAGAATTTCAGAAGAAACAGTCTATTTTTGGAAAAATCTCACTCGATAAATTGGACCCATCCCTCTACCTCCAGCACGTGGCATACGACTCAGTGATCTTCGGCTTTTCCGGCGATCAGTTGAAGATATTGATTATGGAGTACCACAACACAGGCTTTTTCGCCTTGCCGGGAGGCTTTGTGCGCGTCGACGAAAATGTGGATGACGCAGCGCGGCGTGGGCTCAAGGAACGTACCGGCCTCGACAACATTTTTCTTGAACAGTTTCACGCCTTCGGAAACACCTCGCGGCATCAGCCGGAGGTAATGGCAACCATCTTGCGCGCAAACGGGCACGACGTGAACCAATACAAATGGATTACAGGGAGGTTTGTTTCTATCGCGTACTATGCTTTGATCAACTACGAGCACGTAGTGCCGCAGCCCGATGCACTTTCTGACTCGTGCACGTGGTACCCCGTCGACAAGCTGCCACGGCTCATTTTCGAGCACGATGCCATTGTAAGAAAAGCCATGGAAACCCTGCGCGAGAACCTTGACAGGAAACTCGTGGGTATGAATCTGCTTCCGGAAAAGTTTACGATGAAAGAACTCCAGAAAGTATATGAGGCCATTTTAGGGAAGAAGCTGCGGCGAACGACGTTCCAGCGAAAAATGCTTCTGTCGGAAGTTCTCAACCGGCACGAAAAACAATACAATGGGAAGGCGCACAAGGCGCCGTTCCTCTACAGTTTCAAATCATAAAAACTTCATTATTTTTTTTGCCTCATTTCATTGCTGACATACCGTTGACAGCATGCTCCTGTTCCTTTGTTGCATAGATTGTTATTAACCACCTTCTAAAACCAGGAACAAATGGAAACTACGACACTTAATTCGCAACCAAGGCAAACGGCATTTCACAGCGACGACCTGCTGAATCACTGGCAAGGCCATCGCGCGCTCACACGGCGTATGATTGAGGCTTTCCCGGAAATGAAATGTTCACTTTTTCGGTCGGAGGAATGCGACCCTTTGCCAGGTTGGTGATGGAAATGATTGGCATGGCCGGCCCTGGCGTGAAGGGCCTGGCCACACGCGTGTGGGATTCGTCGGAGACCATGCTCCACAAGTCGGAACAGATTCCGACCACCAAAGAAGAACTGCTGAAAAGATGGGACAAAGCTACCGAAGAAATTAATCGCTGGTGGCCGCAAATACCCGCGGGCCGCTTTCAGGAAACCGATAAAGCTTTTGGCCAGTGGGAAGGTCCTGTAAATTGGATCGTGATGTATTGGATCGATAATGAGATTCATCATCGTGGCCAGGCGTATGTCTACATGCGAGCGCTCGGCATTGCGCCACCTGCATTTTGGGAAAGGTAGGAATTGATAAATCAGTTAAAAAGTTAGGGCACATGGTTGGTGTCCTAACTTGTATGCTATCGCGTCAACACGATGGTACCTGTCTGCGACCCTTTGAAAGTAATAAGCTTGCCGTCGCGAAAATGACCTGATATCTTCCATATGTAAGCGCCTGGAAGCACCTGCTTACCGTCGTGGGTGCCATCCCAGCCAACAACCGTGGCCTCCGTCACATCATGCGTGTCGTATATGAGCCCAAGGCTTGGACTGTAAATCGAAAAGACAACATCGGCCATTTCATCACTCCGAACGAGGAAGGTGTCGTTCATGCCATCGCCATTTGGCGAAAAGACAGTTGGAATAAAAAGGAGCAAGTTCTCATTGAAATCAGTCACAGTGAGGGCAAGAGGTTTTTCAAAAGTGTTGCCGGCAGCATCGGTTACTCGCACTCTTACGCCATAAACAGTGCGCATTTCGTAATTGAAATAGCTGTTTGTTATAAGCACAGCGCCAATCAGGGTGAATAGGTTGTTGTCGCTATCGCCGATGCCAGGCACCAGGGCAAAAATGTGGGTGTCGTTTGCATCTACGTCTGCGGCACTGAGACTACCGATTGCCGTCATAAGCGATGACGACTCTGTGAAGGATGCATTGTCAAGCAAAATATCAGTCGGGGTTTCATTCACGTCATTCACCAAAATCTCCAGTATCCCAGACCCTGAGAGACCCAATGGATCGGTGGCAACGATAACCAGGTTGAACTTGGTATGCGTTTCAAAATCGAGTGCGCCACTATTCGCGACTGTGACTTGGCCTGTACCCGGGTCGATCACAAATGCATTTTCAATATTTCCGGACCCGATGGCATACACGAGTATTGCGCCCTCGGGGTCACTGGCAGGCATTGCCACGAGCACGGTTCCGCTCGAAGCATTTTCATCAATGGAAACCTTGGCGCCCAAAACTACGGGTGGGTCGTTCAGGTCGAGTACATTCACAATGAAGGCCTGCTCAAAGGTGAGGCCGCCGTTATCGCGAACCTGCACTCTCACCAAGTAGGTGTCCTGAGTCTCAAAGTCCGGTACAACGCTCAGCACAAGTTCATTATCTACGATTTGAAACGCGGCATTGTCGCTGTCCCCAGCACCCGATACAAGGGCGAACGTAAATACCTCTTGCTCGTCAGGGTCGTCGCCAGTAAGTATACCTACAAAGCCGGGCGCAAGCGTGTTCTCACTTATGCTTAGGTTTGACAACCCAATAGCAGTAGGCGATTCATTCACGTTGTTGATTTGAATTTCGACCAACGATGTCGCTGACAAACCACCAGTATCCGTGACTAATACTGTAATCGCGAAAAACGGAGTTGTCTCAAAGTCAATTGCTGCTTGGTTGAGAACCGTTAACAAACCCGTGAACGGATCAATGTAAAATGCATTGTCAGTATTTCCTGACGTGATGTCGAAACGGATCAACTGACCTTCCGGGTCTACTGCGTTCACGGTGGTGATCGCCAGCCCTGTATCGGGGTTTTCATCGATAGCAATTGAAACGTTCGACGCTACCGGAGATTCATTTACGTCGGTAACTATGATAACGAATGACTTTTGGAATGTGAGGCCTCCCCGATCCGTAACCCTTATCCGGATGGAGTATGTTTGTCTATTCTCAAAGTCGGTCACGATGTTGGCAAGCAATCGCATTCCGTCAACACTAAATTGATTGTTGTCTGTGTCACCGTCACCTCCTATCAATTCGTAGACAAAGGAGTCTCCGCCGTCGGCATCGCTGGCTGTGAAATTGCCAATGATGGCTCCCAGTGCATTTCCCTCGTTTACGCTGTCATCTGATAACGTAACGTCG
>JAAURZ010000209.1 GCA_012031955.1 Bacteroidia bacterium | reverse complement strand
GCTCTTGCCTTTGTCGAGCGCCTCCAGCGACTTCACGAGCGTAGCATACTTGCTTTTCAATTTAGTGCGGTCCACGGTGATGTGCAGATTGCGATACATCCAGCCGAACAGCGGTATGCCTTCCATCTCGCTCTTTCCTACAAACACCGCATTCACTGGATTGAGCCCTAAAGTGGGTATGTCGATGTATGAAAAATGATTGGGACAAAAAATGTACTGACGCTTTGGGTCGAGCGGACTTCTCAGCTCTGCCTTCCACGGCAGCGCCACCAGCGCAAGCACCACCTTGGCCCAGATGCGATTGATGATGCCCACCAGGTGGAATTGCCTTTTGTCGATGATAGGAACTAAAAGGAATGGCAACAGCAATGCAAACACCAACGAAAAAACTACGAACCCATAACCGGTATGGATCGCACGAAGTACCTTCATCCTTTTACATTTTTAGCATTAACGAATCCCATAAGCATAACCGCTTCAGTCCCCGCCAAATAGTCGGACTAAACTAACGAAAAAATTGTGATGATGGAGAAGTGCCGCCACTTCCGGTCTTCAGCAGGCTTGATCTCATCTTTCCGCCGTGCGGTTTCGCCAGCTTCTAACGATTTATTCGCGACGGTTTGGGTATGAGTATAAGCTCCGTTTGCCGGCCGTCTATGTATCGGAAACCAGTCTCGTCAAAGTAACCATCTTCTTCCAGCTTGATTTGAATTTCTTTTTTCCATTCGATCAGGTACACAGTCACATTGAGTTCTATGGAGTAAGCTGTGCGATAATGAAGTGGATAGTCGCCCGTGTTTGGAACGCCGCCCTGCATGTCCCACATGCCGATGGTGGTGCCGGCAGCGTGGCCGTGGTAACCGATAGGGTGTGTGTAAATGGAAGGCGTGAGCCCGCCGTCGACGGCCTGCTTGCGCGACTCGCTTAGTATTTGATTGCCCGTTTTTCCTTCCCTGAAGTTGCCGGTGAGAATATCTTGCAAGCGGTTGCCGCGTGCAAAGGCTTTCTTCAGGTACTCGGGAGCATCGGTTTCGCCGGCCTTCAGCACATAGGCATGCTGTTGCGTGTCCGTGTTCAAGCGGAGGTACGTAATGCCGAAGTCGACGTGCAGCAGATCGCCGGGCATGATCGCCACGGGCTGGATGCGTTTGGCGAAAATCACGTCGGGCTCATTGCGCTGGATCGAAACACTGGGATGAAACCACGTGTCGAGCTTTAGTTCCCTGATGCGCTCCCGGTACCACCACACCACGTCGTCGGTAGTTGTGATGCCGGGGTGAATGACATTGTCGGAAAACCCTTCCTGGATAATGTCGTGGGCGACACGGCACACCTGCTGATAGATCACCATTTCCTTTTCCGAGCGCGTCTCGAGCCACCCTACCGCCAGTCGCTCTCCCGATACAATGTGGCTTTGGAATTTTTTGTTAAGGGCCTTGAGTAACTTGTCGTAGTCGTTGGCGGTGAGGCCGTCGGCGTGACCATAGTTTTCGGCTTTGTTAACTGCGATTTTTTTTGGGTTGCGCTCTTCGATCAGGCGTGCCAGTTGAGCCCACTGATCGGGCTGGCTTTCCGGATCCCAGGCACGTTCGAAAACCTTGCCAACGGGGTACCGCGACACAGCAAGACATTCAAGCTCCTTACCATTGCCCGGATCACTGATGACGAGCATGGTGGTTCGCCGCGCTGCAAACCAAACTGCCGGCAGCATGGTTCTGATAACCGGGTCTTCGTTGTACTCGCGCGAAATAATCACCCACATGTCGACGCCCTCTCTTCGCATAAGGGCTGGCAGCACCGTGCGCATGCGGTCTTCGAATATCCCGTCAACTACTACAGCCTGTTCGCGTTGCGTTAGGATCAGCGGCGTCTGTGCCTCGGCGGCAAATGCACATAGCGTGAGCAGGATGGGTAAGCAAGTACGTAGCATATTTCGGGTTATGGCTTCCAGTTTATAACACAGCGCTGACCGCGCAATAGCTGGTGCGCGGTTTCCAACTCGACGCTCGACTTGGCATCGTCAAGCTTTTCGTTCACGTCTCGTTTGATGTCGCGCATGCGCAGGGCTTCGATGAAGCGCTTCACATCCTCCGCCGAGTCAAGCAACAACACAGGCACCACTGCGGGCTTGTCGTCGTCGCCTTTTGCAACCATCGTGAAATACGACGAATTGGTATGCTTCACCAGACCTGTTTTCACCTGTTGCGCTTCCACACGAATGCCCACAATCAGCGACGTGCGGCCGACATAGTTGACCGACGCATGAAGCGAGACCAGTTCGCCCACTTCTACAGGCTGAAGAAAATCCACTTTGTCGACCGAAACAGTAACGCAATAAGTACCGGCGTGTTTACTGGCGCATGCATAAGCCACCTTGTCCATCAGCGAAAGCAAAATACCTCCGTGAATTTTTCCGCCGAAGTTAGCATAGGAGGGAATCATTAGCTCCGTGATGGTGGTGCGCGAGTAGTCTACCGCGCGTGCAGGTGCTGCCATGATCAGTTACTTTTCCAAAATATAATGAAAAAGGCTATGGGATGACAGTTGCGCCGGTGGTTTTGGCAGCCTGCTTCTTCGACAGCCACACAAACCGCGTGAACATGACGCTGGCCGTGATGGAAAGTCCGGTTAGTAAACCAAGCCATATACCTTGTGCACCCAGGCCCACCTTGAAGCCCAGCCAGTAACCCAGGGGAAGCCCGATTACCCAGTACGCGATGAAGATAAAAAGAGAAGGGATCTTCACATCCTGCAGACCGCGAAGCGCGCCGATACATACAACCTGGGCGCCGTCGGACAACTGGAACAACCCGGCTATGATAAGCAGGGGCGACGCGATGGCGATCACGTCGGCGTCGCCGATGTAAAGGTGTGGCAGCATGTGCCGGCCCAGAATAAAGAGCAGCGCCCACGCAAGCATGATGGTCATGGCCATGCCTAGCAACGTGAATGCCGATTGCCGCAGGTTCACGCCGTCGCGGCGTCCGAGAAAATAGCCTACGCGTATGGTGGCCGCAGCCGCCAGCCCAGACGTGGTCATGTAGCTGATGGTGGCGAGGTTGATGGCAATCTGGTGAGCGGCAAGCGTTTTGGTGCCGAGCCAGCCCATCATGATGGCGGAAAAATCGAATGCGACTACTTCGAAAATAAACTGTAGTCCCGCAGGTATGCCTATGTGCAGCATCTTGTTGAACAGCGCCTTTGAATAATTGCCGATTGCCAGCAGTGCGGGGTAGCGGGCGAATTGCACACTTTTGTTCACGTACAAGATGATGGCGACGCACATGATGATGCGCGAAAAAAAAGTCGCCCACCCTGCGCCTTCCAGGCCGAGCGCCGGAAAGCCCATGTGACCAAATATGAGCAGGTAGTTGAGCGCGATGTTGACTACGTTGCTGACCAGTATGACAACCATGGCCACGCGCGTGAGCGTAAGACCTTCGGTAAACTGGCGCAGTGTTTGAAAGATAAGAACGGGAATCATTGAGGTGGCCACGATGCTCAGGTAGGGTATGGCCAGGTTGACTACCGGCTCCGGCTGTCCGATGTAGTGCAGAAAGTTTTTGCCAACCCACACGGCCACCGCCAGCACAATGCCATTTACTACATTGATCACCAGCCCATGTCGCACCACGGCGGCTATTTCATTGTCTTTGCCCTCACCATGCGCGGAGGCCACCAGCGGTGTGATGGCATACGAAACGCCGATGCCGAACAGCAGCAATACATTGAATACCACATTGGCCAGCGACACTGCGGCAAGCGACGTCGGGCCGACATGCCCTACCATGATGCTGTCGGTTACGCCCATCATCACGTGCCCAAGCTGACTCAGCATCACGGGGTAGGCGAGGTGCCAGTTCTCCCTGATATGGTTTTTGATTGTGGCCAAACCGCTGTTACAGAATTGCCCCGCGAAGGTTCTCCAGGTACAGCAACCCTATCATGCTCATGCTGTCGGTAATGCTGCCATCGCGCACCATGCGTATGGCTTCTTTCAGGGGAAGTTTCTTCAGCTTCAGGTCGGCTTCGGTTTCTTCGAGCTCGCGCTCGCCGGCGGTGAGGTCTTCAGCCAGATAGATGAATCCCTCTTCGTCGGTCACAGAGTTGGATGTGTGCAGCCGCGTGAGCAGCGTCCACTTGTTGGCCGCCATTCCTGTTTCTTCCTTCAGTTCTCTTTTGGCGGCAGCGAGCGGCTCCTCCGTCAGCGGGGCTCCACCCTCCGGTATTTCCCACGAGTATGCATCGAGCGTGTAGCGAAACTGACCGACGAGCCAGGTATTCCCGTCGCTGTCGACGGGAATCACACCTACTGCTTTGTTTTTGAAGTGGACCTTTCCATAAATGCCGGGCCCGCCACCGGGATTCAACACCTGGTATTCCGTTACCCGTATCCAGCGGTTCTCATATTTGTCGGCACCCGAAAGTGTAGTCCAGGGATTGTCGGCATTCAGTTCGGCCATGATGAAAGGTTTTGGCTCAAAACTAGAACAATTCTTTTTTTGACCATCATCCGTCCATACTTTATGTTTGCATTATGGCGCAAGAGGAGGCTCCCATGTTGCAATCGTCTTTTTCACCCGACCTTATCGAGGCCGGATGCGACGAAGCGGGCCGCGGTTGCCTGGCAGGTCCGGTGGTGGCGGCCGCTGTCATACTACCCAAGTGCTACACACATCCGTTGCTCAACGATTCGAAGCAGCTTACACGCGAAGAGCGCGACACGCTGCGTGTGGAGATTGAACGCGACGCCGTAGCCTGGGCTGTGGCCGAAGTGCACAACGCCGAAATAGACGAGATCAATATCCTGAATGCCTCTTTCAAAGCGATGCATCTCGCCATCGCTAAGCTGCAGCCGGCGCCGCACTGCTGCTCATCGACGGCAACCGGTTCAAGCCATACGACGACATTCCTTTCGAATGCATTGTAAAAGGAGATGGAAAATATCTCTCCATTGCGGCGGCGTCCATTCTGGCCAAAACATACCGCGACGAGATGATGGGCAGGCTCGCTGAACAATTTCCCGGGTATGGATGGCACACCAATGTGGGCTATCCGACGCTGGAGCACCGCGACGGCATCAGGCAGCACGGCATCACACCCTACCACCGCCTGTCTTTTACATTGTTACCCACCCAGCTCGAACTATTTGACTTGTGAGTGTCCTATCCCGACTCATCAAAAGACGCACGCCACCGGACTACAGCCAAATGGCGCAAGACTGCGTGACCTGCGGCACCCATTTCACGGGCAGGTTCTGTAATATTTGTGGTGAGAAAATACTGGAGCAGGATGAGAAATCAGTCAAGACATTTCTCGGCAGCGTTGTCAATGCCCTAACATTTGCCGACAACAAACTCCTGCGAACGCTGGGTACGTTGATTGTGCGACCAGGCGAAATTTCCGCGAGCTACAGCAAAGGCAAACGACTGCCGTACATCAAGCCCATCTCGATGTTTTTTGTAGGAAACCTGATCTACTTCCTGTTTCCTTTCTTTC
>JAAURZ010000208.1 GCA_012031955.1 Bacteroidia bacterium | reverse complement strand
TGAGCGGACTCGCCGGGCTGAACACATTCCACAACGAACGCTTTATTCGTCGTACCGATGGCTATGGTTTGTTGCAAGCAGGTGCGTTTGACGAATCCAATGCAGCGACAAACCTGCTCTATAATAAAGGATACGAAAACAACCGCTACCAGATCGCGTCGAGCCTGACAGCACGGTATAAAAGCTTCATCAGCGTAACACTTACCGGCTCGCTCGACAAGCTGTCCACGCTGCCCCACCGTAGTTGGCTGCCTGGTGGCCATGCCGGATTTGCATTCAACGCCGGCGACTTGCCGAACTTGAGCTTGCCGTTATGGATGAGCAATGCCAAACTGTTTGGCTCGATAGGCGCAATGCCCGTAGAAGCGCCGTTTTACATTGACCCATCCTATCAACAGGCATTGCAGTACGACGTGACGGATCCGATCCTTTATGCCGAAAGAATTCCACTCCAAAGCAACGATGGACTGCAACCTGAAATATTGCACGACCGGGAAGCAGGGTTCGAACTGGAACTGTTGCAGAACCGCGTCGAGATGAGTATGAGTTTGTATACGCGGGAATACCGCAATGCTTACACGCCTGTGTCGACTCCCAACGGCTTTCAACTCGTGAGTGGAACAGCATGGCGCAATCGCGGCATCGAAATATCACTTGAGGCGACACCCCTGCAAGGTACCGTACAGTGGAACTCCACACTCAGCTTCACGCGTGCACGTACCAGGGTGAATAGCCTGCCCGTTGGTCACAACCGTATAGCCATCGCAGGATTCAATTCGCTGTCGACGAATCTGGTGGAAGGACAGCCATACGGCGTGCTGGTCGGCACCCGTTACCTGCGCGACGACGAAGGCAAGCGGGTAATTGGCGACGACGGTTTCCCGCTTGTCGATCCGACACCAGCAGTAATTGGCGATCCTAACCCGGATTGGATGCTGGGATGGAGAAACGAGTGGCGTGTAAAAGGTGTATCGCTCGAAGCAGTATTCGACATCAGGCATGGCGGCGATCGCTGGAACGGCACGGCTAACGTGATGAACTACCTGGGAACATCGAACGAGTCGGGAGCATTGCGCGATGTGGAAGGCTATGTATTCGAAGGTGTGACCAATGCTGGTGAAGTGAATGCAGTGCCGGTAGATTTTGCTCCCGCCACTGGCGACGTGTACACTAACCGTTGGACGCGCTACGGGTTTGCAGGAGTGGGAGAGGAAGCAATCGAGGACGCATCATGGGTTCGACTGCGTTACGTAGCAATTGGCTACGCCCTGCCGCGCCACATGTTCGACCGGTTTGGGTTGAAGAAAATTGAGTTCAAAGTCTTCGCCAACAACCTGTGGCTGCACACTAAGTATACCGGCGTCGATCCGGAGACGTCTATGTCGTCGGCACCGGGAAGTCTCGGTCTCGATTACTTCAACCTGCCGGGTACACGCACGATGGGAATCGCCCTGAAGATTGGATTTTAAAGGCAGGACGCCGCGAATCACATAACGGAAATACGACAGAGCCGGGCCGATAACCTGGCTCTGTTTATGAAAGGCCGTTATTTTGTTTTGAAAAGTAGAAACAAATGGCGACACTTGCCGTACAAGCAATTATTATGACAGGCTATCTGGGTGAATTCGAAGAGCTCGTACTCCTCACCATCGCGGTGCTGGGCGACGACGCTTATGGTGTTTCTATCAAGCAGGAGATAGAGGCGAGAGCTGATCGTGAAATCAGCATCGGCGCGCTGCACTCCACCATTACAAGGCTTGAAGAGAAAGGCTTTGTGACCTCCGCCTATGGCGGGGCCACGCAGGAGCGTGGTGGCCGGCGAAAGCGATACTTTCAGCTTACACACGCCGGCAAGGCTGCGCTCAGGCGCATCAAAGACCTGCGCGACGATCTCTGGAAAAATGCCCGTGTAAAACTTGCTTATTAAATTATGGCTGACGGAAAAAGGAATGTAACGCCACCGCGGTGGCCGAGGAAAATGCTGGAGCTGTACGCATCCGCGGTGGCTATTGAAGACCTCACCGGAGACATGGACGAGCTGTTCCATGAAAACCTGAAACGAATGACTCCGGCCCGGGCGCGCCGCAAATATTGGTCGCAGGCGTTGGCATTGTTGTTCTCGTACGGATTGAAGCGCAGGAGAAAATCGCTCAGGAAGCAGGCATCATCATCATCTTTCTTTCATGCTTCCATGCTGAAGAGTTACTACGTGATGGGTGTGCGCAACCTGGTGCGGCAGCGCACTTTCGCCGTCATCAACCTCGTGTGTCTCTCCATCGGCATGTCCATCGGGTTGTTGGCGCTTGCAGCGTATGTAGACTATAAAGGCGTCGACTCGTTTCATTCAAACCGCGACGCCATCTACCGTGTCGTCACCGATGTAGACAACAAGACGCGTCGCAATACCTATGCAGCCTCGTCGCAGCCGCTTGCGCTCAAACTGCAGGAAGACGTGGCGGGCATCGACCAGGTGGTGCGCATCAACAGGAACTTCAATCTTGAAGTTGAAACCGGCGCGAACAGCCAGTTGCCGTTACGGGGCTACTACGCCGACGCTGGTTTCTTCGGCATGTTTTCATTCAACCTTAAGTACGGCAATGCGGCCACGGCGCTTGACAAGCCGTTCACAGTGGTGCTAAGTGAAGAAGCAGCGAAAAAAATATTTGGCGACAAGAATCCACTTGGGGAAACCATGACCGTGGGCGGTAAAGGAGACTTCGAAGTAACAGGTGTGGTTGCGCCGCACGGATTGTCGCACTTGAACTTTGATGCGCTGGCATCTTTCTCAACGCTCAATTCCCTGGAAGCCGCAGGGCAGGAAACCGGCCTCGGCGACTGGGGACCGGTCACGATGTACTACACCTACCTGCGTGTCGGCAACCCGGGTGCTATCGCGCAAATTGAAACCGTGCTCGGCCGTATGGCCGACGAAAGAAACAAGGCGGACACCGACAATGTGATCAGTTATGGTCTTCAATCGCTGCGCGACATTCCTTCCGGCAGTTTGAACATGGAAATCGGGCCGGAGTGGGGCACGCTCTCTATGGCAGTCTTCTTCGCGCTGGCCATGCTGGTGCTGCTGCCGGCGTGCTTCAACTACACCAACATTACCATCGCGCGCGCGCTTACAAGGGCGAAAGAAATCGGGTTACGAAAAGTGGCAGGAGGAGAGTCGCGCCATGTATTCCTGCAATTGCTGTCTGAAACGTTGATCATCTCCCTGCTAGCGCTCGTCGGATCGATCGGTATTTTTCTTCTCATCCGGTCTGAATTCCTGTCGATGATCGTGATGGGCACAAAGACGTTTACATTGCAGATAACGACGGCAACGGCACTGGTATTTTTCCTGTTCGCCGTTGCAACAGGCTTGCTTGCCGGTTTTTTTCCCGCCCTGTATTTCTCCAGGCTAAACCCGATAGAAACGTTGCGAAATGCATCGTTGTCGGGCGGACTGTCCAAGATCAAGATACGGAAAGCACTGATTGTGCTCCAGTTCGCCTTGTCGATGGTATTCATACTGGGCGTGGCCATCATGGCCAGGCAATACCGCTACGTACTCACGTATGACTTTGGCTTTCAAAAAGAAAACATTCTCGACATCGAGGTGAAGGACGTAAACACGCGCGTACTGAAGACCGAGCTGCAAAAGCTTCCGGAAGTGAGTACTGTTTCTTTTTCGTCTTTTGAAGCCGGCAACTGGATCAACTCCAATGACTTTGTCAGGAAATTTGGCGATGAAGATTCCCTCCAGGTGTTTCAAATGTATATCGACGAAGACTACATCACCAACCATGAACTCAAACTTCTGGCGGGAGCCAACTTTACGGGAGAAGCAGCGTCGCGCAAGTCCATTATCGTAAACGAACAATTCCTCAAGATATTCAACATCGCACAGCCCGCGCTAGCAATCGGTCAGGACTTCGGCATTGGCGATGAGGCATTCAAAGTCGTGGGCGTGGTAAAGGATTTCAACTTCATGCCCTTGCGCGAGCAGATCACGAGCTTCATGTTTCGCTATGACCCCTCGCAGGCAGTGTTTGCCAATGTAAAGCTGACATCCACCGACCTGCACGCGACCATGATGCGCCTTGGCGAAACATGGGAGCGCTTGTCAGACAAGCCTTTTGAAGCCCGCTTCCTCGAAGACGTGGTGGAGGAGTCGCTTGCCTCATTCAACAGCATGTTAAAGATATTCGGATTCCTTGGTTTGCTCGCCATCACCATTTCGTGCCTGGGCTTACTGGCAGTAGTGGTGTCTGCAACCGAGAGCCGCGTTCGCGAGCTGGGACTTCGCAAAATAATGGGGGCCACCGGTGTTCGACCTGGCATCGGCGCTCGGCGGCAGGTTTATGAAGTTGATTCTGATTGCCGTGATCATCGCCATTCCAATCACCTACGTCATGTTTGACTTGCTATTCCTGCGCATGCAGTTCTACAGAGCCAGCATCGGCGTGGTGGAGGTGATGGCAAGTGTCGTGTTCCTGTTTGTGCTCGTTGCGCTTATCGTAGGATCGCAGACGTGGCGGGTGGCCAGGATCAACCCGGTGGCTACGCTTAAACATGAATAGGAGCTAACGCCTGGCGATGGCGATGATGTCCCGTACTTCTATCACGGGTTTCACATACCCTTGCTGCGCTACGTGAATCATCGCGATGCCGACTTCCTTCAGCGTGGTGACAAAGCTGGGGAACATGACGCGCCACAGCGGATACGCCCAACCCAGCCAGCGATAACCGGCCAGCGTATTCTTAAGGCCTTTGGTGGGTTGCATGTACCCGGGGCGGAAAGCAAACACCCGTTTGAATGGCAGACGCATCAGGTCGTTTTCTGTTTTTCCCTTCACACGTGCCCACATGACTTTTCCCCGCTCGCTGCTGTCCGTGCCCGAGCCCGACACATAGCAGAATGTCATTCCCGGGTTGTGTTTTAAACACAGCGTGGCGAAGCCAAGGGTAACGTCGTAGGTGAGTACTTTGTATTCGGCCTCGCTCTTGCCTACTGACGTAACGCCCATGCAAAAAAAGCAGGCATCATATTCTCCGAGTTCGTCTTCGATTGGGGTAAAGTTGAGAAAATCCTGGTGAACAATCTCGCGAAGCTTGGGATGGTTGACGCCCAGCGTGCGGCGGTTGACGATCAACACCTGTTCCACATCATGATGGAGCAGGCATTCGTGCAGCACACCCTCGCCCACCATGCCGGTGGAGCCTGTAATGATCACACGCATTCCCATAGCACGGAAGTTACAAAAAGTATTCGAAGAAAAAAGGCCGGCTCCCTTGCGGGAAGTCCGGCCATCAACCTGCACTAAGCTAAACCTCTATGCTAGATCAGTTTTATAAACTGCGTCACTTTCCATTCGTTGTTCCACACAAAAGCGTTTTTCAATACACAGGGTAAAGCGCTTGCCGTTGGATTCGATCACGATGTTGAGCGGCAGGGTGCGGGTGCGTTCGGCTTCCTCGTGAACGGTTACATGCACGAATCGGACCTTTCGCCAGTC
>JAAURZ010000207.1 GCA_012031955.1 Bacteroidia bacterium | reverse complement strand
AGGGAATGCGGCTACAGATTCCGGCAGATAGTTATACGCCGCGCTATCTCGCGAAATAAGTCGACCGATTTTAGGCAAAATGAACTTAAAAATAAAAGTTATACAGTACGCTGAAGGGAAAAACACGTGGTTTCGAGAACTCAAGCACGACCAGCATCCCTCCCGGGCTCAGCACCCTGTATATTTCCTGCAGGCCGCGTTCCAGATTTTCAAAGTTCCTCACTCCAAAAGCAACGGTCACCGCGTCGAACTTATTTTCCCCGAAAGGGATATTTTCGGAGTCACCATACCGCAGGGCAATTTTTTCCGCCAACTTCATCTGCACGATCTTTTTCTTGCCCACGTCGAGCATGCCCTCCGATATGTCGATGCCGTGTATGAACTGCGGGTGCAGCGAAGTTTGCGCCTGTATCGCGAAATCGCCGGTGCCGGTGGCCACGTCGAGAATTTGGGCCGGCATTTTCATCTTCAGTTTTCTGATGGCACGCCTCCGCCACCGCTTGTCGATGCCGAGGCTCAAAAAATGATTGAGAAAATCGTAGCGATGGCTGATGTTGTCGAACATCCGGGCCACCTGTTCCTTCTTGCCTGTTTCTTCCTGCTTGTACGGGACTACGGTCATGCTTATCGCCTGTCGTGTTAAAACAGGGCGCAAGGTAAATAGTTCTGCGAGTTAAATCCTAATTCTGGAGAACCTTGAATTCGACGCGACGGTTGATCTCACGGCCCTCATTCTCATCGTCGTTGCTCACCAGGGGTTTGGTTTCGCCGTACCCCATGGTGGTTATCCGGCGCGTGTCGATGTTGTTTTTCGTGAGATAATCTTTTACTGCCTCGGCGCGACGCTGCGACAATATTTTGTTATAGCTCTTTGATCCCACTGCGTCTGTGTGGCCGGATATTTCAACCTTCAGGTTGGGATTCTGCGACATCATGCGCACCAGCTTGTTCAACTCGTTGTACGATTCGTCTTTGAACGTCCATTTACCGAAGTCGAAATAGAGATTGCGAAGAACACCCGATACTTCTGCGCGCAGCTTTTGCATCTCCACATTGCGCGTAAGCGTCTTGCTGTTTTCGCTGGCGCCTTCTACGCGCACGGTCTGGTTCACGAACGCGTATCCCTCCTTCTCCACTGAAAGCCTGTAGTCTTTCGCCTGTGGGCTTGTCACACTGAAATCATATACACCCGTACCCATGGTTGACGAAGCTACCACTACGTTGTCGCGCTGGCCGGCAAGGCGCACTTTGGCCTCCATCGGATTTTTGGTGTCGGCGTCTATCACGGTCACTACGTAGTGTAGCGGTTGTATCGTTTTCTTGGGTTGCTCCTTCGGTTGTTCTTTCGGCTGCTCAACCGGAGTTTCCACCACGGGCTGCTGCTCCACCGGCGGCTTTTCCACGGGGTCGGTCGCTGCGACAGGCTGTGTATTCTTGAGGCCCTCAGGAATGGTAATCGAGGTCAAATATCAGTGTAACCCATTCCATCGTCGCGCACCGACGAATAGTAGGCGCGCTTCGAATCTTTAGAACTCACGAAATAAATATCGTCGTCTGGTGTGTTGATGGGGTACCCGAGATTCTGCGGTTCAGTCCATTCATTGGTCTGAGGGTCGTAAGTGGCCTTGAAGATGTCGTGTCCACCCATACCTTTGTGACCCTTGCTACTGAAGTAAAGCGTAACGCCGTCAAGGTCCATAAACGGGCCATCTTCATCAAACTCCGTATTTATGGTCGGGCCGAGATTCTTCACGCTGCCCCATTGCCCTTTGCTGTCTTTGGTAGCACGGTATATGTCGGTGCCACCATATCCGCCGGGCCTGTTGCTTACAAAGTAAATTGTTCGCCCATCCGCCGACACGGTGGTCGATTTTTCTTCATAGCTTGAGTTGATGATGCCCGGTATTGGCATGGGAGCACCCCACGTACCGTCGGTCTGCTTTTCGCAGATGTAGATGTCGCCGCCACCTTCATCTTTGTAGATAAACAGCGTTTTACCGTCGGGCGAAAGACCGAGGTTGGAGTCATGATACGGTGTATTCACCTGGGTGCCTATGTTGCCCGCGCGCTTCCACGCACCACTCTCGCGTCGTGCCACAAAAATATCTTCGAAAGGTTTGTTGTCCTGATCCACGTTTTCGTTCAGGTTGTCTTCGCGGCGGCGGCTGGTGAACACGATCTCATCTTCCGCTTCCGTAAGCACAGGCGCGTAGTCCTCGTATTCCGAATTGATCTCGCGGCCCATGTTCACAATGGAGAAGTTGCCCGGGTGGGAAACAAATAGCTTTCCGTTTTCGCATTCGAAAATGCTTCGGTCTACGGTGATCAGATCCACCTTGTCGCGCCCCTGGTAGTTGGCTTTCTTGGCGAGCTTTTCTTTGTACAGGTTATACCATTGAATCGCCTTGTCGAACTCGAGGCCATATTGGTAGCTTCTGCCAATCATGTACTCGATATCGAATCGGTAGTCCTTGTCCTGCCGGTATACGCGCAAGAAGAACGTTACAGCGAGGTCCTTGTCGACGGTCATCATGTGCAGCCGGCCGGCCTCGTAGTTAGCTTTAATGAAAGTAGTGTCGAGATTGGCAGCCGTCACCATCAGACCGCGGGCATCGTCAATAGCCTTGGTTTCTGTGATCATGGTCTCGGCCACTTCCACATACTCACGTGCAGTTTCGGGGTCTTGTTGGGCGTATCCAGGGATAAGTACGGCACCGAAAAAAGCTAAAAAAATCAGCACTCGAAAGATACTGTGCATAGCGAAAAATAATTTGCTATTAAATTTATGATAAAAATGTAATAGAATAGCTGCCAATATATAAAAAACTGGCGATTTGGCAGCAAAAAAATAGAGTCATAAGGCACTTAAATCTTACATTCTTACGATTTTACCCTTCAATCTTTACTTTAAGTCCCATTGCCAGGCTGTCCTATGGAAATCAAAGCATCTGAGTTTGTTTCTAGCTACGCCGATACACGGAAGTGCCCCGAACCCGTTCTGCCCGAGTTTGCCTTTATAGGTCGCTCTAACGTGGGAAAGTCTTCGCTCATCAACATGCTGGTGGGTAAAAGGAAGCTCGCCAAGACGTCGAACAAGCCGGGAAAAACCCAAACGATCAACCATTTCATCATCGACGACTATTGGTACCTGGTAGACTTGCCGGGCTACGGCTACGCTTCGGTGAGCCGAAAGACCCGGGCAGGATTCGGGAAAATGATTGAACAGTATGTGCGCACCCGTAAGAACCTGAACTGCCTGTTCATTCTGCTCGACTGCAGGCTGGAGCCCCAGGCCATCGACCTCTCTTTTATTGCGTGGGTAGGGCAGCAGAACGTTCCCCTTTGCCTTGTTCTAACGAAGGCTGACAAAATCAGCAAAAATGTTTTGAACAAGAACATCCGCCTGTACAGACAAACGCTGCTTGAAACGTGGGAAACGCTCCCACATATTATTGTCAGCTCGGCTACCGACAGAACGGGTCGCAGCGAACTGCTGGAGTTTATTGGCGCCGCCTTGGCAAATACTGAATGAAATCTCTAGTTTTGCCACCCGTAAAAAATAAAAGCGTAACATGACACTTTCCGATATCGCAACCATTTCCGGCAAGGGCGGACTGTTCAAGGTTCTGGCTCCGACCAAGTCGGGCGTAATCCTTGAATCGATGGACGACGCCAAAACCAAGATAGTAGCTACCACCAATCACCGGTTGTCGATACTCAGCGAAATCTCCATTACACACATTCCAAGGATGGTACCGTTCCGTTGGAAGAGGTGCTGAAAAAGATACATACCGAATTTGGTAACGACCTGGGCGTGGATGGCGAATCGGATTCCGCCGAGCTGAAATCATTTATGAAGGCCGTGTTGCCCGATTATGACGAAGAGCGCGTGTATACATCCGACATCAAGAAGCTGGTAAAATGGTATGCGATCATGCTGAAGCACACGCCTGAAATTTTGCAGGGCACCGGCGCCGGAGAAGGCGAAGAAAAGGAAGTAAAAGGCGAATAAGCCTAGCTGCCCATGGCGCTTTCCACCATGTGCGTAGAGCCGACAAAAAAAGGTGTGCGCTGGTGCAGGCCTTTCGGTTGAATGTCTAATATCCTTTTTGCGCCATCCGTGGCCATGCCGCCGGCCTGTTCGGCTATAAGCGCGAGCGCGTTGCACTCATATATAAGCCGCAACTTTCCGTTCGGGTCTTTGGCGGTAGCGGGATAGATGTAAATCCCCCCTTTGAGCATATTGCGATGAAAGTCAGCCACGAGTGATCCGATGTAACGCGCTGTGTAACGCTGGTCTTTGCAAAACTGCAGGTAGTTCTTAACGGCAACCGGAAAAGAATTCGATGGCCCTTCGTTGATAGAGTATATTTTGCCGTCGGCAGGCATCACCAGGTCAGGGTGCGATAAAAAATATTCGCCGAGGCTGGGCTCATAGGTAAATCCATTTACACCGTGGCCTGTCGTATACACCAGCATGGTGGACGATCCGTACAGCACGTAGCCCGCAGCCACTTGCTCGGACCCTTTCTGCAAGATGTCTCCGTCGGTGATGGGTGTACCCACATCGCTTTTCCTCCGGTACACAGAGAATATGGTTCCGATGGAAACATTGACGTCGATGTTCGACGAGCCATCGAGCGGGTCGATGGCGATCACATATTTGCCGTCGTTATTGAGGTCCATGAAAGACTCGGACTCTTCAGAAATAAGCGCACACACCTCGCCACCTTTCGTGAGTGCCCTGGAGAAACGGATGTTGGCAAGCACGTCGAGCTTCTGTTGTTCGTCGCCTGCAGTATTTTGCGAACCCATGGCGCCCATAATATCGATGAGACCGGCCTTGTTTACTTCGCGGTTCACCACCTTACTCGCCAGCGCAATATCGCGCAACAATTGCGAGAGTTCGCCGCTGGCATACTGAAACTGGTCCTGGTTGTTTTTGATAAACCTGTCCAGGGCCGTGCCAATCGGCTGAGCTATACGCGATGTCTCAATACTTGGCGTGTTCGCATTTAACACTGATCTTTGCATGCTTCGAATTTAGGGGCAAATTTACTCCGCAAACGATTTAGTACAACTAAAATGAAGGTTTTTAAGTTTGGAGGGGCGTCTCTCGCCTCCGCAGAAGGAATTACCAACGTAGCCCGCATCATTCGTCAATTTGCCGGCGACAAACTGCTGGTGGTGGTGTCGGCCATCGGGAAAACCACCA
Source organism: Bacteroidia bacterium (assembly GCA_012031955.1). Next base: position 292 of record JAAURZ010000207.1, on the reverse strand, counting down.
ACGCGCTGGAGTCTATCCACGCCATGCGCAGAGCAGGTCGGCCCGTTGAGTCGGCGTGGCGCGAACTGAAATCGGGCCACATGGAAATCCTTCAATCACTCTTTCCCAAAGATCACCCCATTTTTGTTGCTATCGAAGAGATATTCTATGAAATCAAAAATGATCTTGAAGTGGACTGGGAGTTTGACACCGGCTACGACCAGATTGTTTCCAAAGGAGAGATTATCTCTTCGGTCATACTCCATCACTATCTGAAACAAACCGGGGCTGCCACAGCATGGCTCGACGCGCG